>CAKVMU010000015.1 GCA_934773085.1 uncultured Candidatus Melainabacteria bacterium | reverse complement strand
ATAATATTCGTGGATGTATTTTAGTTGCAAATCTTCTTCAATACTCGATAACCTTATTTTATACAACTTTCCACCCTTACCTTTTTCAATTTTTGTTTCATATTTTGAATTCTTGCTGTTAAAAGATAATCGGATTGCTCTTTTAGATACACCCTTTAATTTGGCTAAAATATCCACGTCAATCCAAGTTTCAGCAGTATTAAATTTTTCAAGTAGGTTTTTCATACTTCCATCAATCACTCTAAAGTTATCAAATTGGAAGTCTATTTGTGGGAAAGTTTATCAGAACAACACATTTGAAATAAAATGTAAATCAAGCAAGAGAAACTTAATCATTGCATTTATGATTACATTTTTATATTACATAAATAAAAAATCTTTCTAAAAATGTAATGGTTATGTTGTGAGTAGTCTAAATTAGATAATTGTTATTAAAAACGGTTATTAAATAGAACTTAAAAGGGGTTTAAACTGTTTTTAAATTATTTTATGACTATTACATTTTTATCCGACCATTACATTTTTTGAGATTACATTTTTACTTCCCATAAAATTTTATAAACGTCAAGGTGGTTGTTTTAAATGGATTTCCGACTACTGGGAATTTTTTAAATATTTCATGCCAAAATGTAATGGTTATTATCCATTTTTATCCTTTAAAATCTTCAAAAAACAAGTGAGTTTGAGGCTAAAATGCAGATTATTAAAAGAAAAAAGAATAATTCCAAGGATAAGAAAAGGATAAATCGGATATTTTCTATATTACATTTTTTTAGACATGGAAGCAGCAACAAACCCCAACAATACTAACCTTTTTCCCAATAACTTAACTTTACACATTTATAAAACTATCCTTCTCTTTTATAATCTTGCTAATTTAGCATATAACTACAAGCCTGTAAGATGCTGAAACCAGTTCAGCATGACCGAAGTTGGTTAATCTGGACTACAAGCTTAACGACTGGCTTGGCGGTTTTGAGTTGAAGAGTTGAAAGGTTGAAAAGTTCGTTATCCCCTCTCCTACGGAGAGTGTGGCACGAAGTGTCGGGAGAGGGTTAGGGAGAGGTTTTTCGTCAATTATGGATATTTATTTGTTACAAACGGGTGTTGGATTTTCTAATTCACGGCGAATATCATTTACCGAAACGTGTACAATTTCTGAGTTGTCGTCTTTTTTTAGATAAACGTCAATAATTCCGGATTGAACAATAAATCTTTTGCACAAAATGCATATAAAGTTATGACCGTAAATGTACATAGATGCGCCTGTGCAGCGGTCTTGTCCGGCTTGGATAATGGCATTTTGTTCTGCGTGAATTGAACGACAGGTTTCATAGCAGGTGCCTGACGGAATATTGTTTTCGATTCTGTAGCAGAAACCTCTTTCATAGCACGATTCGACTCCGGAAGGTGTTCCGTTGTACCCTGTAGCCTTAATCTTTTTGTCCTGTCCTACAATAACGGCGCCGACTTGTGCACGTAAACAGTTAGAACGGGAAGCGCAAGTTTTTGCTAAGTCAAGAAAATAATCTGTCCAAGATTTTATTGCCATATCCGTACTCCTTTTGCTCAAATTATATGATAAAAAGCGGATAATGTATAGGGGCGGGACGATTTTTTAGACCGTCCCGCCCCTTTGGGGTAAATTCAATTTTCGAGTTTTGCTAAACTTTTAATTCCTCTCTTTCTTTGAAAAAGTCTACAACTGTGTCCATAACATTATCGAAGAAAAAATCTAATTCACTGGAAAGGTTCCTTTCCGCATTATCCGCCAACATTGTTTCTGATGAATTAAATCTTGATAACATTTCATTTTCGATACGCATAAGCTAATCCTTTCCTGTAAATATTTTCTTTAATTTTACGTTTCTGCTTACAGTTTTTATATCGGCAGTTTTAAGAAAAACTTTAGATATTTTTTCGATTTTGTTACAAATATTTACACATACAGTTTAATGACACTTCTTAAAAAGTCAAAAATTCTTGCTTAAAAGGGGTTTTTGTACTAGAATATGTGTTGTAAAAAACAGACAATTTGTGGGGTATATATATATGAAATTCGTCGCAGGGAAAGAAGATTTATTAAACGGTATCAGAATCGTCGAAAGAGCTACTGTTGTAAAGGGTTTGCAACCTGTTCTTGCCAACGTTTTGATTGAAACAGTCGGGCAAAACCAAATTAAACTTACTGCTACGGATTTTGACCTATCTGTCACAACACTTATTAATGCTGATGTTGAAACAGAAGGTAAATTCACTCTCCCTGCAAAAAAATTGGGCGAAATTATTTCAAGATTACAGGACGAATTGGTTAAATTGGAACTAAACGGTTCTGTGGTTACAATTACTTGTAAAAATTCAAAATTTGATATTATCGGAATTTCTGCAAACGAGTTTCCACAAGTTGAAGAAAATATCTCTGAAGAAGATTCAATCGAAATTGAAACAAGACCGTTTACAAAGGCTATTCGTGAAGTCGTTTCAGCTGCTGCCGGATACGAAACAAACAATCTGCTTTCCGGTGTTGTTTGTGAGGTAAACAAAAACATTCTTGAGATGGCTGCGACAGACGGTAACAGACTTGCAAGGGTGCGAGAAGTTGTAAAAAATAATTCTGTCGACGGCGATAAAATCTTTGAAATGCTTATTTCTTCTAAAGTTTTAGCAGAGTTATCAAAGATTGCGTTACTGGATGAATCAGAAAGTATCAAAATTTGTAAGGAAATCAAAAGAATCGTTATAACAATTGGTAAAACCAAGATTATTACAAGACTTATGCAAGGTCAGTTCCCTAAATATAATCAATTGATTCCGCAAACTTTCCCTAAGGAAGCTAAGGTTAATAAGGGCGATTTGATATCTGCGCTTGAAAGAGTTGCGGTTATGGTTAACGAGAAAAACAGTATCGTTAAGTTTGAGTTCGCTGACAATGCTCTTAAACTTTCCGGTGATTCTCCGGAAGCAGGTAATTCTCAAGACGAAATTGACGCAAGCTATATGGGTGAACCTCTTGCAATTGCGTTCAATTACAAGTTTATTCTTGAGTTCTTGAAGATTGCTGAATCTGAGGAGATTGCAATCAGATTGAATACTCCGCTTTCTGCAACTGTGTTTGCTCCGTGCTCTGATGAAGATTATATTTATTTGGTAATGCCGGTTCAACTCAGAAACTAGATATTGGATTTGTGACTCTGCATAGAGTAGAAAGATATAGGGTTAAAGATGAAGGGTAAAGCTTTTAAATTCGGTGATAATATTTCTACGGATCATATTGCTCCGGGAAGATTGTTTCACTTGCGTTCTGACTTGCAGGAGTTTGCAAAGCACGTTTTGGAAGATGCAGACGAGAATTTTGCAAAAAATATGTCAAAAGGTGATTTTGTTGTTGCCGGAAACAACTTTGGTCTTGGTTCTTCTCGTGAGCATGCGCCGCAAATCATTAAAATTGCCGGTGTTGGGGCGGTTATTGCAAAATCTTTTGCCAGAATTTTTTACAGAAATGCTATAAATATCGGTCTTTTGGCTATCGAATGTGATACCGACGGTATTGATGCGGGAGATGAACTCGATTTGGATATCAAGGCGGGTACTTTAAAGAATCTTACAAAAGGTACAACAACTATGATTGAGCCTCTTCCGGACGTTATGATAAGACTTCTTGAAGACGGTGGTTTGATTGAACATATTAAAAAGAATGGCGATTTAGTTTTAGGGTAAGTTATGACAGATACGAAATTTCAAGTCAAATGTCCTGCTTGCGGAAACGAAATGCTTAAGATTTATATTCCGTCAGAAAAAATTTATGTTGATATTTGTACAGACGGTTGTGGCGGAATCTTTTTTGACAATCGTGAGCTTGATAAATTCGATGATGCTTGCGAAGATTATACTGAAATTGCAGAAGCCTTGAAATCAATGGGTTATGTAAAAATTGATGATTCTGTAACAAGGATTTGTCCTGCTTGCGGTGCAAAAATGGTTAAAAATGGCGAAGTTGGCGGTGTTATTATTGACGTGTGCAATATTTGCGGCGGTAAATTTCTTGATAATGGTGAGCTTGAGAAGATTAGAGCTGCAGAAAAAGGTTCATCTGAAATAGAAGAGGCGATTGATATCCTTATTTCAGACAGCTCAATCAGACAGCGTAAAACAATCTTGTCCATTATGGAAAAGATTATTTAAATTCTTGTCATAGATAATAAAATTTCTTGCGGAATGTATGTGTTTTTCACTCCGGAATCTGTATTGGCCATAAAGAATTCTACGGTTTCCCCTTTTTCTACTCCAAGCGTATTAAAAGGTATGGATAAGTCAAGGACGTCATTGTAGACCATATTTATTCCTTCGGGATTCGACAGTGTCCACATGTTAGGATGAAGACAGGTTGACAATCTTGGCGGATAAAGAGTGTCTTGAATAAGAGTCAGTGTTAATTCGTGTTCAAATTTTTCCCTTAAAATTGGGTACGGATTATCTGTTTTGCTTATCAATCTCAAGTATGCACGGTTTTTTATTCTGGAAGCATTTCTTATATAAACATAAAATTGATTAATTCTGTTTATAAAGCTTGTTTCGCCTGCGCCCTTTGTAATATTCAATCGGAAATAAATATTATCCGAATCGCATCCGAACATAATTTTGTCTACAATTTTACTCTCTCTGAACACAGGACCGTCTAAAAGACTTATGTTTCCGGAATGATACCAATCGTCTTGGCTTTCAGTAGACCCGTCCATTCTTGGAGTGATTGCTCTGGTCGGATGTTTAAATGGAATTTCCACTTTTGTTATAAGTGAATCATTTAAATATATAGGAGGTTCTTCCCCAAGAAGCAAGTATACATTCTTGAGGTGTTCTCTGAACATATAATCGAACACAAAGTCTTGTCCTGAGTTGTTTGGCTCGCCATACCACCAGAACCAGTCGCTTCCTTCTGCGATAAGAAGTTCTCTTCTTGCAGCTTCAATGTTTGGATGAGTCTTATTTTCTTTTGCAAAAATTTCAAAGTCATCTTTTGTATTCTTAACGTATGTCCAAGCTTTGTTTTTGGTAGGTTCGCCTATCCAGTATTGGAAAGATTTGTCAATCCAAGAGCCTGTATATATTTTTTGAAGTGTTTTTTTGTGGCAATCTTTTGAAACATAATCAGATATGAGAACAGTTTCAAGAGAATTATCTTTTTCAATGTATGAGTAGATATTTTCCAGAAAGTCATTTCCGTCATTTTGGTAATTTTCCCAACAGTTTTCGCCATCCAGAGCGATTGTTAGGAGGTGAGTGTCATCTGGAGAAACCAACAATTTGTTTTGTATGACTTTAATTTTGTCGTACAAATCACCAGCTGCCATCTTAGAGTCGATTCCGGCATATTCAAAGTTTATTAGATTCGGAATTGAGCGGTCTCTAAAAATAACATCGATTATCCCGTTTTTTGTCTGATATTCGTATGTTTTGAGCAAGTGATAAGGGTCAGAAAGATTCCCTTTAAAATCTCTTATAAAATCGAAATTTATTGAGTCAGAGAGGATTCCTTCGTCAGAAATTGTCCACTTGATCCCTTCTTTTGCTAACAAGTTAAGAGTTTTTGGCCCGACACATAATTCCGGTGGCCACATACCTTTCGGACGTACCCCAAAAACTTCCTCGATTCTGTCAAGGGCGGAAACAACTTGTGTTCTCGCATCATCCAACATTCCCAATGCCGGTGGTAAACCTTCGGTTGTGATGGCTTTTTTTGCGGAACTTTTTGCATCTGCCAAAATCGGTAGGATTGCGTGATAATAAGGGCTTGTTGTAAGTTCCAATCGCCCTTCCTGAATATATTTTTTGTACGTAGGTATTATTTCACGTATAATTTGGCGATGAATTTCAATTATTTCAATCCTGTCTTCAAGCGTATAATTGTATTGTTTATCCCAGAGTTCCTTTAATCTTGGGTATCTTGAAAAATGGATAGGGTCAATCCATGCCAAATTGAATAATGCCATTAAATCTGATAATTCTCTTGAGTCAAATTCTTTGGTGTTATGAACATCTTTTGAAAATCTCTTTTGATACAATTCTTTGTAGTTTTCACTTTTATAAAGCATTGTTTCAAACTTCGGACTGAAAAAGTTATTAAGAATAAAAGACTTTTCTTCTTCGGTCAAATTTTCAACATCTGAAGTGGTTAATTCGGAGTGAATATCGTTTGCGCTGTCGCCGTAATCGATTAATGTATCCAATAAAGCCGGAACGATATCAAGGTTTAGCTTTAATTTGGGAAATCTGTCCAAAAACAGTACCATATCGAGGTAATCTTTTACAGCATGCAACCTTGACCAAGGCATAAGATAAGTGCCTTCAATTTCGTACACAGGTTGGTGCATATGCCAATATATAGCGATAGACAGCTTCTTCACACTTCACTCCAGTTAATATGAGTATACACCATAATTTACCTCTTCGCAAGCACACTGCGGTGACTCAAAAATTTTGGCATATATTCACTTCTGACTTATTTTCAACTTGTTAGGATTTTGTTTACATGATATAATTTTGATATGGAAAATAACGGCGCTGAAGAGTATAAGAATCCGAAAAAAGAGGAGAATGCTAAAAAAGGTATGACAGCTCAAACAAGGCTTATTTTGGCCGGTTTTGCTGTGAGTACTGTTTTCATCCTTTTGACGGCATGTTTTGCTGTATTCAGTATTGACAAAAATATGAATGTTGCTTATAAAAATTTTGGGCAGGTTCTTTCTAAAACTCTTGCAATTGAAGGAGTTGAGGTTACAAAAGATGTTCCGCAACTTGCAAAATATGACGCACTTCGTTCAAATTCCGTTTCTATTCTTAAAAGTAATGACGATATCGCTTTTATTATATTTAAAGATAATGCATCAAAAGTTATTTATTCCAGCAAAGATGATTATCCGGAACAAGCAGAGAATGCAAGAATTACTGTAAGTTCTCCGATGATTGTGAAAAATCTTGCACAGTCAGTTAATGTAGGTTCAGTTACAGTTGGTTTGTCCGGTGCAATTATGGACAAAATTTCCGCAACATCAAAAGTTTCTATTACTTTTGTGTTCTTGATTGCTTGGCTTGTTATTGCCGGAATTATTTATATGAACTCATCAATTATTACTCGTGAACTTCGCAAGCTTTATCAAGGGGTTAAGAAGATTTCTTCCGGCGAATTCGGGTATATGATTGATTCAAAGGATGTGGACAAAGAGGTTAAAGAGCTATACTCTGCGTTTAACGATATGTCTGAAAAATTGAGCAGATATAATGAACAAACTATTGAAAGTTTAACTTTTGAAAGAAATAAACTTGAGTCAGTTTTGATGAGTATTGTAAATGGTGTTGTTGTTTGTGATAACCACGACAAAGTTATTCTTGTTAACAATCACGCTAAAAAACTTTTAGAAGTGGCTGATGAAGATATAGTTGGAACTCAAATTCAGCAATTCTGTGATTCGTCTGGCGAATTCTGTTTTAGTGACAAAATTGCTAAGTTTAAAGATACTCCGCTTGAAGAAGACAGCGCTCCTGTTCCTTTCAATATCGAAATTGATAAACGTATTATCAAATGTTTGATTTCTCCGATGTTTACACGTTCAAATTCTTACGTCGGATATATTATTGTACTTATTGATGTTACAAAAGATGTTGAGATGGATGAGTTGCGTTCACACTTTATCTCAAATGTTTCTCACGAACTCCGTACCCCTGTAACGGTTTTGAGAAGCTACATCGATACACTCTATAACTATGGTAACGACTTTGATTTTAATACCCAAAGAGAATTCATAGGGGTTATGAATCAGGAAATTATTCGTCTTAACAGAATGGTTAATGATATTCTTGATTTTTCTCGTTATGAATCTCAAAATATTAAACTTGAAAAAACCAAACAAAATATTATGGAAATTATTGAGGATTGCGTAAATCAAGTTCAAGTTCTTACTAAAGAACATGATTTGACAATCTCTATTATGAAAGAACCTGATTTGCCGGAAATTTACCTCAACGTAGACAGTATTTCAAGAGCGTTTATGAATATTTTATCAAACGCAATAAAATATTCTCCGGACGGAAAACGTATAAAGATTCGTGTTGAGCGTTCCCGTGACGGTGAGTATGTAGAAGTAAGTGTTGAAGACCAAGGTCCGGGAATTCCGGAAAAATATCAGAAGAAAATCTTCGACAGATTCTTCCGTGTTGAAAATGATACCCACACTGTAAAAGGTACAGGTTTGGGACTTCACCTTGTTAAAGTTACTATCGAAAAACATCACCACGGACAAGTTTTTGTACAATCTAAAGAAGGCGAAGGTTCTACATTTGGTTTCAGACTTCCTATCAAACCTGCAGAAGAGGATTTGGAAGAATATATTCCTAAGAATATGCTTCCTGCAGAAAGCGAATCATAGGAGCTTTTATGGAGTATGCTGAAGCAATTAACCTACTGACATCTAAAGGGATGTTCCGTATAGATTTGGGATTGGATAGGATTGCTCTGGCTCTCGAAAAACTGGGAAATCCGCAAGACAGTCTGAAGTGTATTCACGTCGCCGGTACAAACGGGAAAGGTTCTGTGTGTGCAATTATAGATTCTGTCCTGCGTGAGGCCGGTTATAAAACAGGACTTTATACATCTCCGCATATTTATGAATACACTGAAAGAATTAAGGTAAACGGGGCTGAAATTTCGGAGAAAGATTTTGCACGTTTGTTTGAGAAGGTTATTTCAACAGAGGTTCAGTTGACAGAATTTGAGATTTTGACTGCGATAATGTTTTTGTATTTTAGTGAGCAAAATGTCGATTACGTTGTTTTGGAAACCGGCATGGGCGGACGTTTTGATGCAACAAATGTTATCAAAAAAAATCTTTGTTCAATAATTACTCATATTGATTTAGATCATACCGATAGACTCGGGAAAACAAAAGATGAAATAGCTTCTGAAAAAGCAGGTATAATTAAATCCGGTTGTCCGGTGTTTACAAGTTCCGGCAATGAGGCGATTAAGGATAAGGCGGATGAGGTTGATTCTCTTCTTGTTATGGTCAATCCCTATGTCAGACCGGATTACATTGAAGCACTTTCTCTTAAAGGTTTGCATCAGGTTGAAAACCTTGCGCTTGCGATTAATGCGATTGAATATTTGTTCAAAAATATTGATGAAAATACGATTTTGCGAGCTTTGGCGAGAGTTAAAAATCCTTTTCGGTTTCAGTATTTTGCAGACAAAAATTTGATTGTGGATGCTTCTCACAATCCAAACGGAATAGAGGCTTTGAGAGAAAATTTGGATTTTTATTTCCCGAATGAGAAACGCAGATTTGTGTTCGGATGTTTGAAAACAAAAGATTATGCAAAGATGATGAATATTCTTTTTCGTGAAGGAGATGAGGTTTACTTAAACGGATTTGATTATCCGAATGCTTGCAGTTATGAAGAACTAAAATCGGCATGCCCCGTTGATGCTAAAAGATTTGAGCGTTTAAATTTTTCGAAAGATAAGTTAAATGTGGTTTGTGGGTCTTTCTATATGATTGGAAAATTAAGTTTTTAGTTCTATAATTGAATTGTCGAAGGAGCAAATAATATGAAAAAAAATTTAATCTTTCTGGGGCCACCGGCTTGCGGAAAAGGAACACAGACTAACAGATTATCAGAATATTTGGGCTTGCCTCACATTGATACAGGTTCACTTTTGAGAGCAGAAATCGCTAAAGAAACAGAAGAAGGTAAAGTGGCAAAATCTTTTATTGATAAAGGACAACTTGTTCCGATTGATTTGGTCGCAAAAATTATCGGTAAAAAACTTGCAGGCGAAGAATGCAAAAATGGTTACGTTTTGGACGGTTACCCGAGAAGCTTGGAACAGGCTGAAAAATTAGAAATTATTAATAAAGAAGTAGATGGCGATAACGAAACATCTTTCAGAGCAATTTATTTTGATATTGATACACAAATCCTTTTGGATAGAATTATCCACCGTCAATCATGCCCTGTTTGCGGTGAGATTTATAACAAAAAATTCAAGCCGTCAAAAGTTGAAAATATGTGTGACAAATGTCATGTTGAGTTAAAAACCAGAGCAGATGATAATGCTGAAACTGCAAAAGCTCGTTTTGATACATATTTTGAACAAACAGCACCTTTGATAAAATTCTATGAAGACAAAGGCGTTTTGTACAAGATTGATGCAAACGGTTCAATTGACGAAGTTTGGGAAAGATTGCTCAAGGTTGTTGAATAAATAAAAAGCGGTTTTTAAAACCGCTTTTTTTATGCCATAAAATCTATACTTTTGTATTGTTGTTTTCCTTCTTTTTCGTTCATTTCTTCTTTTGTTTTAAGCTTTTCTTCTTCTGCTCCGGCGATATTGCTTATTTCAGGAACTTTACTATCCCAATACTCAAATTCTTTTATGAGTTGCTGATATTTATTGCTGGTTCTGTCGCTGTTGTGATTTTCATAATCTACAACTTTATTCTGAATATTGACGAATTTTTTACAGGCATTTTCATATTCATTTTTATATTTATTGTTTGGTGAATATGTAAAAGCTTGTACTTGATTTAAATTTAAAGCAACTGACATAAAAACTCCTAAATAGACATATACATTAATAAAGTCATAGAACTTGTTTTAATTGATTAAATATTAAGTTTTGTAAAGTTAGAGAGAATTGTTAAGAACTTGCTTAACAATTCTCTTTTTTTTACACAAAAATTTACCTCGTTAGTAAATATTTGTTTCGTTTTGTAACAATAGGCTAAAAAGCCCTAAAGATTAGTAAAAACAAGCCGATAACACATATATCGAAAGTCGTTGATTAGGAGTTATGTGTTATGAAAAATTTGTTTATTACTTTATTTGTTTTTATAGCTTTAACAGTTACTCAAGCATTTGCTTATAATGTAACGGATTTTTCAAATGATGCAAAAATTCTTTCAGCAATGAGATTATTGGAACAAAGCGGTGAGTATGATGTATTTGCAAACCTTAAGAAAAATGCGGTAAAGGTTAAATTTTACAATGTTTCAATGATGACAAACGGTCAACACGTTTATGCAGTAAACACTTATGATAACTATGGAAGAAGAGTTATTCTTATCAATTCTTTATACAAAAATGCACCTGTTGAACAGATTGCTTGTTTGATAGCTCACGAAAGTTGCCACGTTGCAAGAAAAGCGACATTGGCTGAAGAAACAACCGCAACTCAAAAAGAAGCAGCTTGTTGGACAAAACTAAAGAATGCGTCAGCAACTTATCCTCAAACAAAATTGACCAAAAGATTAGATAAAATTGCAGGTTTGTACCTTGCATCTGACAGCAATACAAACTACGTTCAAGACAAAATTGCAAGCAGCAGCTTCTACAGAACACAATTCGGTTTGAACTAGGGACTAGGGGTAAAGTTTGATTTAGAAACCGTTTTGTCGGCTTAGCATAGCCAACAAAGCGGTTTCTGGTTTGGACCTACCAACTTAATGACTGGATTACTTCGCTCCCGCTCGTAATGACGTGACACTAATGTTTTTGTGAGCAAATGCGAACTTAATGAACTTTTCAACCATTCCACTTTTCAACTCTTCAACTAAATACGACAATCTAGTAATCACTACCTACCAACCCATTACATTTACCCCTACCCCCCGAGGTATTTTTGCAGGGTAGTTTTATCGAATACTTCGATACTGTCTCTTGAGTGAATAAATACAAGGCAAGAAATTAAGCTCTTGAATGATTGGAAATCATCAAACGCAAGTTTTTGTCTCAAATCAGTCATATTATTTGCCATAAATTCCGTGATAATTGTTTTGTCGTTGTAGTAAAGCTCAGACAGAAATTCAAAAGCTTCACGGGTCTTGATTCCCTCAAGATACACAATATCAGGGCTTTGGAACTCTACATATCTCAGCGCTTTGTCCATATTAAATCCGATGTTTTCATTGAGTTCGCACTGGTTAACGTGTTTGAGTTCGTATTTGGCAATAGACTCAATAGTCATAATATTTTTATTTAAACCTGTAGTTTCCATCAAAAGTGAGTAAATAATATGTGTTTTACCACTTAATGGAGAACCGCAAACCAGAATGATTCCCGGATGTTCAACTGCATTAAGAAGAATCCCTCGTTGTTTTTCATCCGGTATGATTCTTTCAAGTTTTTGCGGCGGTTTATAAATTTTTAAAGAAATTCTTTCTCCCATAATCGTCGGGAATGAAGATACTGATGCAATAAGCATTGTATTATCAACTTTGAAACACAATTTACCAAGTTGCGGAATCTCGCAAACAGAAGGGTCAAGGTTTGAAAGTGTTTTTAATTTTGTAACAAAGGCAGAGTTCAGAATCGCAGGAATTGTCCCCTTGTCAGCAGGCTCTCCGTTTTGTTTAAATACCACTTTTAGCCCCTCTTCAACTTGTTCAAAGTTTAGTTCGTGGGTATCTTCAATAATTGCTTGTTTCAAAATTGCTCTGATTACTCTTTGAATTCTTTCTTCGCCGGAATCTTCTCTGTGAAGCTCTTCTGTCCAATCAAATTCTTCGGCATCGCTTGCGAGAGTAATATCATCCACTGTGTCTGCAACTTTGTAATACTCGTCGACTTTTTTCATAATGCTTGCTTCAGAAGCGATTACAGGCTCAATTGAGCATTCTGCGGTTTCAATAATTTTATCAATAGCAAACAAATCCAGTGGGTCTGCCATTGCGACGGTCAAAATTTCTTCGATTTTGAACAAAGGGATTATTCTGTATCTTCGGGCATCTGCAAAAGAGATATATTTGAAGCATTTTGGGTCCGGAGAATAATCTTCAAGGTTTACGTATGGTATGTGGAGTTTTGATTCCAAAAATTTTAACAAAACATCCTCGGACAAGATTCCGGAATTAATCAGTGCTTGTCCAATATTGATATTCTGAACGTTTGCCAACTCTTCCGCTTTTTCCAATGTTTCATAAGAAACAATTCCGTCACGGACAAGTTCGTATTTTAGTTTTTCTAATGTTTTGTTATTAATTGTATCCATTTTTTATTAACCTATCTTCTGGATTGCTTCATCGCTGCGCTCCTCGTAATGACAGCCAAATATTTTTTATTAACCCTCTCCCCTACCCATCTCCAAGGAGAGGGAAATACGCTTAGCGAGTAATACTACCGACCAGCCGCCCCGATATATTAAGGATATTGAGCCAGTAATATTCACCAACCAACCCAATACATTCCTTTACCCCTTTACCCCCCTAGGTATTCTTCGACCTTTTTAACAATTTGATCGAGTTCAAACGGTTTGGTAATGTATTCGTTCACGCCGGTTTCTTCGCCAATCATTTTATCTTCGAGTTGAGAACGTGCAGTAACCATGATTATCGGAATATCTTTGTATTTGTTATCATATTTCAATAAACGGCTGATTTTATATCCGTTTATTTTCGGCATCATAACATCAAGGATAATCAAATCCGGCATGATTTCTTTTGCAAGTCTCAAGCCGTCTTCTCCGTTAAAAGCTGTGTAACACACAAAACCTGATACTTCAAGAACGAATTTCAGGCTTTCAACAATATCCTGTTCGTCATCTACTATAAGAATCTTTTTCATGTGTATCTCCTTCAATCTCGTATGAGAACATTATATCACATTTGCCGTAAACATTCTCGTTTTGGGAAGTTACGGAGTCTATCTTTTTCTTCAAAAATTCTGCAGATGGTTTGTCACCGTCTATAACAACCATGGACAAAGTTGTTAATCCACCTTCTTGTTCGATGAGTGAATTTGACATATATGTCTTGTTCAATAGATTGTTTTCCTGCATTAAGTGCTCAATTACATCGTTCGTGGATTTAATCTTGATAATGGCGACGGTGCTGCCGTTAGAGCGAGCTTTTTGTATAAGCTGTTTCTTTATCATATTAAAGTTGCTCTTGTCGTTCGCAACCGGAATAACGAAATAGAATCTTGAGCCTTTGTTGATTTCGCTGTCGCACCAAATTGCGCCGTTATGAGATTCCATCAGTTGTCGTGCAATTGGTAAACCAAGTCCGGAACCGCCGACCTGACGTGAAAGGGAGTTTTCTATTTGGGCGAATTTATCGAAGACGTGGTTCAAATCTTTACGTTCGATTCCTATTCCGTGGTCTTCAACACATACTTGCAAATATTTACCTTGAAGATTTTTGATATCTTCTTCAAAACAATGGTCGTATTGAAGTTCTCGAGCGTTAATTACGTGCGAAGTTATCTCTATTTCACCCGCATTAGGCGAGAATTTTATTGCGTTTGAAACAAGGTTTGTCAAAACTTGTTCCAGACGGTTTGAATCTGCGTAAACTTCAACAGGTTCAGCCGAAGGTTCATATTTTATAGTCAAATTCTTTTCTCGTGCAACTTCTGCAAGGTTGTTTTTGACGTATTCAATTACGGGTTCAACGTGGATTAATTCAAATTTGAAATCCATTTTTCCGGCTTCAATTTTTGAAATATCCAGAAGGTCGTTAATGATTCCGGAAAGTCTGATTGCGTTACGTTTTCCCATTGATACAAATTTTTCGATATTTTCGGTCATTTCACCCGCTTTTCCGCTAAGGATAATATCCATAGCGTTCTTAATCGCCGTGAGCGGAGTTCTGAGTTCGTGTGAAACGATTGAAATAAATTCGGATTTTAATCGTTCAAGTTTTTGCAACTTTCTGTTAGTTGCTTTCAATTCTTGTGTGAAAGATGCGCTTTGCAGTGGGATTGTAACCTGTTGGACGAGAGTTTGAAAACATGTCGCATCTTCTGTTGAGAAAGGCTTTTCACGATAAATTTCTGTAAATCCGAAAAATTCATCGTTGAGCATAATCGGTGCGAACAGATTGTCGTATCTCAAAACTGAAAAATCGTATTCTTGAATATTATGTTTAATATTTTTTTCAATTTTCAGATTCCCGATTTTGATATCAAAGGGCGGGTCTGCAAGCAATGATTTGTAACTAAGTATTGCACGGAGTTTAAGGGCTTCCAGCAGTCTATCAGAAACTTTGTGCAAAGAATTAATAAGCAAAACCGGTTCTCTGTCTGAGCGGAACATCAGCGTACAAGAAAGTTCAAAATTTAAAGATTTTTCGATACCTTCAATCATAATTTTGAGCAAGGTATCTTTGTCCAAAGTGCCTGCCAATTGAGAGCTTGTGTTGTACAAAACATTAAGCTGATAGAGACTTCTTGCAAGTTCTTGGTTTGCTTTAGTCATCTTGAGGAGAGATTGTCTTGTCCTCAGACTTGCATCAATGGTAGCGGCTAATAACTTTTTGTCGATTGGAGTTTTGATAAAAAGGTTTGCATTGTGAGTAACATCTTTATTGTGTTTAACTTCACCTAAAATTAGCAAAATAATAACAGGGAATTGTTTTATTTTTCTGCATAAAGCTTTTATATCG
>CAKVMU010000014.1 GCA_934773085.1 uncultured Candidatus Melainabacteria bacterium | reverse complement strand
ACCTATGACCATCTGGAGAGACGGGAAAAAATATAATATTTATGCTGTTAAAAGAAGTGAAATAGAGAACTTCTTTGCATTTTTACATACACCGGAAACCGGTTTCGCAAGTGGCGGTGGAAGAACCGCAAACTTAGCAAATTTTGATATTCTTGGTAATGTAAAAAACGATAAAGTAATCTGCACAAACTATATAAGCAATGATTTTTTAAATCTTGTGGCAGACCATGGCTATGTTCTTATTCCTAAAAACAATTCACAACACGTTATATCCGGATTTGATATATATTCATTAAGTAAAAACATTCCTTCAATGTTAATTGAATATTATAGAGATAGAGGTGTTTGTAATGGTTATGGCAAATTAAGATATGGAGAAAGAATAAAAGCGTCCAATGCACTCAAAGAAATTTTACACCCAGAATATCCAAGATTAGTTCAAGAATTAGAAAGCGCAGTAGACTTAATCAATAAACGATATAATTCCATTATAGAAAATGCTGAATCTGCATTGAAGAAAAAAATACAACAATTAACTGGCAAAGAAAATCCAAATTATCAAGAATATGACGCAATAATGGGTAATTCGGAAGTTAGAGAATTAAGAAATACTATTACAGATTTAAAACAAAAGAAAAATACTGCATTAAAGTCTATCCCTAACAGAAAAAAAGTCGAACAAATTGACGATGATTACATAAATAGATTAGATAAAATTCTGGAAATATTTGGTGACGAACCCATGACATTAAATAAGTTAGCACAATTTGATGAAGAAATGGCAAACGCATATAAGACATTATTGGCTCGTTCTGCAAAAGATTCAAGATTATCAGAAAAAGCATTGTTGAAAAATGATAACGCACATCATAACGAAGCAATAGTTAGCAATGTCGAAGTGGGTCCGGTTTATACAACAGACTTGAATGAAATTCCTATTGAATATTTAGAACTAGCTCAAAGAACTCCAACAACATTTTTACTTGTTAATCAGTAAATAAAAAAGGACTGCAAATTGCAGTCTTTAAGACAGAGCTGGGATAAAAACATTAAGTTCGGTGTGTTTACCTACCTCTGTTGTAATTTAACATTGAGAACAAGATGAAATTAACTATGAGATGAGGATTGCATTTATATAATTTATCACTTAATAATTATAATTTTATTTTATAATACAATTTTGATAAAATAAAGAATCTTCCAATAACGCATAATACATAGCGGTTTTTCTTGAATTTTTATCTATATTTTCATTTATTATTGCTAAGTCTTTTAAGTGTGCCTTTACATTATCTTCAGACATTTTATTATCTTTAATATATCTTATTATTTCACACAAATCGGTACCAGAATTTATTGAATAGATTCTAGAGATATTCAGTTTATCAAAATGATACTGTATTCTAGAATTTAATTCATCAGAATAAGAAGCTACGCTTTTAACAAAGAAATGAATGATTGGCCCATTATTTTCATATACTACTCTTGCATAGAGCCATCTCTCTTTACTGACATCATCATAATATGGATGTAAATATGTTTTTGTTTGTTCTCCTATATCATCATGCTTTAAAGAATTGCAATCTCGACAACAAGGTACTAAATTTAAAGAAATTATAGATAATTCTGGGAATCCATCTTTAATTGTTCTAGGCAAATAGTGATCTAATGTATAAACTATACCATTTTTACAATAGGGACAGACTTGACTTGATAATAATAATTTGTCATATAATTTTCTCCCATTACTACTTTTTGCAAGAAAATTATTATCATATAAACGATAAAGTATTTCTTTTGTAGGTTTATCAATTGAGAGTGGTATTAGTATACGTTTATCCTTTTCAGAGCATATATTATCATAATCTTTAACTTGCTGCAAAATTTTAGGTTTAATACGCTCAAGCAGTTCCTTTTGCCTACTATTATCTATACAAGTCATATAATCATTTTCAATGTTCTCATATTTTGGTTTTTCAAGTTTCTTCATATTAAAATTAATCCTTATTATATTCTAAGGCTCTAATTATAGCCCGCCCCTCACATCCTATCTGTTCTTTAAATTCATTTAATATCTCTTCATATGTAAGATTGTCATCCATAATTAAATCTTTTAATGTTTTATAAAAACCACTTTGCATAACTTCCAATTTAAAAATTTCATGAGTAAGTGTTCCAACATTTTCGGCATATGTTTCAATTTCTGGCTTATCTATTTTAACCTCCTTGCCAGAACGATTCATTATTGATACACAAACTCTTGGAACTTCCTGAAGTACAACCGGAGAATGAGTAGCGATTAGTGCTATTGCATTTCTATTGATTAATAAATCTGATAATGCTTTAATAAATGAAGATAAGAGAGGAGGATGCAGATGAGTTTCTGGCTCATCAATTAAAACCAATGTCCTTTCATCTGTCAGAAGAACCAATTTTATAATACTAAATAAGACTATTTTATGTCCTGAACTTAATAGGCGATAAATGCGAAATAATTCTTTTCTATCATAATTATCAATAAGCGATATTATATCAAGGTTTAAAAAAATAGGGTCAGAATTTAAAATTTCTATAGCATTTTTTAATCGTTCTTTTCTAACGCCTGTGATACAACTTTGAAAAGAATCAACAAATTCAGTGTTTAAATCTCCAAAATCTCTAAAACCACTGTTGTCTGACTTTTTTAAACCTATATAATTATAATTTATTGGATTATTTTTTAATTCAGCCTTTGTTAGTGGTCTTGAAGAGTCAAAAGCACTAAAAGCTATTGTTATTAAATTTGAAAATTGTAATTTTTCATCATGATTTATAAAATGTTCTTGTTTATCATTTTCATCTTGTTCAATATTCATTAATGAAGTTGTTAATTTATTAAAAAGTCGTGTCTTGCCTACTCCATTTCTACCAATTATAACTTGCACGTTGGTTGGTGGTGTAGAATTCGGAATTACGTTCACTACGAGATGAGATTCTTGTGAATTTGTTATTGCATATGTAAATTTATATGGTGTGGGCTTTGCTTGATTTTTTAAAATACTTCTAAAATGTTTTATATCATGTTCTCTTAATACTCTCATCAAAGAATATCGGAAACCATTTTCTTTTCTAAAAGCATTTTTGATTTTATTATTATTAACGCAATCTCTTAAATTATTTAATATTTCTTTTCTTATATTTTCAGGTAAATGATATAATTCTTCATAATATATTTGCTCTTGCCCAAGACTACAATAATTATCACTAAGTCTGTCAAATTCATTTGGTATGTCTGTATAACCATATTCCTGATTTTTTTGTAAAATTTTTAATTTTCCTATGTGAATAATTTTAGAGTTCTCATCAACATAATATAAGTTAAAAGAAGTTTTAAATCCAAAATCATCCCATATGATTTTAGTTAATGTGCAAGAATTTGCAAGATTTACTATATTTTTAGAAACAAAAAATTTAATCACAAATACCTCATTATTTTATAATTTATCATTATTATCAAACCAATTGTACGGAATTAAAGCTTTATCTCCTGTCCACTCTGTAACTTCATGAATACAGTCAATATCGCCCCATATATCAGAAGCAGCATGGTCTAAAACTAAAATTTGGAATTGACCATTATTATCATTAATACTCTTTTGCATTATTTCAAACATTTCTTTTACTGATTTTGCATCTTCAGTATTTTTATCAAAAATTTGAATTTTTTTATCTACATCATATGAAGACCTTGGAAAATATACTTGACTAGGTTGGTCAAAAATTAAAAAATTAAATACGGGAGTATCCTTATCTATAAAAAATTTATGGAAGCCCAAAAGCATTGCAATATGGTATGCAACCCAATTGGCACCACTACCTGCATCAGAAGCATAAAATGGTTTTGAAAGAGGTGATTTCTTAATTTTGACAGCAAGTTCTTTTGAATCAAAAGAATCTATATATGGAAATTCTGCAAAGCTTGGAAGATAATTCTGTGCGATTTTAACTATCTCTTCAAGATATTCTTTTTCTTTATTTTTTGTATTTAAATTACTTATTTGCTTTTCTAATGAATTAATTTGTTGTTCATTGGAAATATTATGTTGTTTATATATTTCGCAAATATTTTTAGCAGATAAAATTATCTTAACATAGAATCTTTCCAACATAGAATACTCTTCTTTTGTTGTTTTTAATTTATTCTTTTGTGCAACTAAATTGTTTATATCACGAGTTTTTGATAAGATTTGTTCTTCAATTTTCGTTCTTTGACTTATATATTCAGAATTTTTACTTTTTATTACTTTAAGAGATAAATCCAACTCTGTTTCTTCTAGATTTTTATACAATTTTTCAATTTCTTCTTTTGTAAAAACATCATCCGCTTCTTCTTCAAAATAGTCCTTAAAGAATCTTGAAATTTCAAGTCTTTTTTGCTTGCATTCCAACAAACTCTCTTGTTCATTATTAAGATTTATAATTTCAGATAAATTATTCTTTCGTATTTGTAAGTCTCTAATATCTTCATATATGGGTTTGAGTTGCGTTTCAATAAAATATATTTGTTCAGATATACGATTTTGACTATTAGGATCTATATTTATATCTGAAATAGTTTTCTTCGCTAATTTATCATACGAACTTAACATTTTAGATTCAGACATTTTATTATCAACAGGTACATCTTCATTTGATAATAAGCCTAAATCAACAGCTTTTAATAAAATATGTGAGTTATTTTCTAATATTTTTTGTTTTTGGCTTTTATTATATTCTTCATCTTTTCTCAATTCTTCAAGTTCTTTTTGTAGCTTAGCTTTTAATAGTTTATTTTCCAATATTTGGGCTGATTCTGCACCAATTGCGAAATTAAAAATTGAGCGAATTCTTTGTCTGTAATCGGACAAATTGGTTTTATATAAAAGATTATTCTGATCTGCAACAATACCTTGAGTCTGAAAATTAAATGTTACAAAATCTCTAAAACTTGGTCTTGCCTGATTTTTGTCAACAATAACTTCAAAAGGAACTCCAAGTTTGTTATTAAAATCTTTTTTAAAGTCATCCAAAGTATAATTAGCTTCCATATTGTCAGGAACATCAATTTTATCACTTATTTCATAATAAATTTTGCTATTTGAAGGTTGTTCTGTATTTTCACGTGCCAAAAAAATTTCTTTATCGTCTGCTTTTAATATAAGCCCACACCAAGACACATTGTCTCTAACGGTTCCGAAAGGAATATTGTTATGGTTAGAACCTAAACACCAGTCTATAATATGTATCAAAGCTGTTTTCCCTCTTTTTGAACCACCATGGATAACATTTAAAGCTCCAGTTTTTAATTCAATTATTTGAGGTTTTATATTTTCTTTTTTTGCCCATAGTATAATTTTTTTAATCTGAATATTCATTAAAATGTTACTCCTAGTTTTTGTTGTATTAAATTTAAAGACACGCCGTTTGCAAAATATTCTCCTAATAATTTAGTGGCTTTCAAGTATCTATTATCATTTGGAAATTTAGATATTTTATCTGTTATACATTTTATTTTTACATCATCTGATATCTCTATAATATTTAATTTCTTAGCAAATGCTATACAAGTAAGAGTATATTTTCGAAAGACTTCTGTATAATGATGTAAATTATTTGCTGTTTTAGAATTATTTACAATTTTAGACAAATATGAAATTACTTCTTTTCCTTCTTCTGTTTTACGCGTACGCTTATTACCTTTTGAGTTTATCAATTGATTACAAAAATTTTCGTTTAATATGAGAGGCATAATAATAAAGATTAAATGAATCTGAGGATATTCATTTTTGAGAGATTGTTTATGAAACTCATTGCAAAAAATGGCAATTAAAGATGCTCCTAATGCGGGATTTTGTATATCATTACAATATTTTTCATAAATCGATTTCTTATTCATTACTATTCCAATCTTTTAACTGTTCCTTGTATTCAGGATGCCATCCTACAGAGTACTCATTATCTAATTCTTTATTAGCTAAATAATTATAAGCACCTCTTGTTATTGTTCTTTTATCCCCTTGCAAATCAATACCATCAATGTTTACTGGTATCTCTTGAACTTTACTATACAAATATTGTCCTTGTTTTTCTGCTGTCGGGTATGCAACAGGTGAGATTGATAATTTTTCATTTTCCCAATTATCTTTTAGGTCTGAATATGTTTGATTAAGAACTTCTTGCGTTACCTTTCCTGACAATAAATCTTTTTCCTCACAATTTTTCCAAGATGTATATGATTTTTTTGCTGATAAAATAATATTATCATTACAATCAATACAATTTAATTGAGCAACAAACAATTCATTACGAAGTTGTGCCAATTCTGTTTCTGTAAGTGTTCCTTGAACAAATTGAACTTTTATTCTAAATTTATCATACTTCGCTTGAATTGAACTTAAATTTTCTTGAGAAATTACACATTTCTTTAGAGCATCTTCTTCTCTATTATAAATAAGTTTATTATATTCACTATTTAAGGTATCTGCAAAAAATAGAAAATCGGAGCCATAAGTATCACCATAAATAGATGCAATTAGATTATTTAAATCACAACTAATATTAATTTGAGGTGTTACTACGGAGAAATTTTTGAGAATTTTAGTAGCTTCTTCTTTATGTTGTTTAATGTAATTAAATTTTTTATTAATATCATCATTTTTGCAGTTTTTTAGATATTTTTCACAATTTTCAATCATTTTATCAAAATTTGTATCCTGACCAAGACTTAAAATCTCTTCAAGACACTTTGATTGTTTGTAACTTTTATTTCTTAAAAAAATTACAAAAGCACAATTATCTGAATATTTGTTTTTATCAGGTTCTTCAACATAGTTGTATATCCAATTATACAATGTTCCCCAAAGATCATCAGAAGTATTGCTCAACACATTATCCGATTTTTTATGCTTAAGTTGTTCTATTTTTGTTATTTTTCCAGTATTATCGTAAATTGAAATATCATCCTCAGCTTCAATTGAAACCTTAAATGCACCATCTAGCAAGTTATATATCGCTCTCGGAACTTGTTTTATAAAGCCATTAAATATTTCTATTTGGCTACCACGTTTCTTGTTCTTTTTATTTTTATGCACAATACCTTCCACTAATTCTTCACCTCGAGAGATAATTATATTCCCCTATTTTAATTATTTACCAAAATTTCTTAAAATCTCTAAAAATTAACATTTATTTAATTATTTGAATCATCATTCGAAACATAAACCTTCACATTCTGAACTTTGTTTGCTTGTTTATATTATAATTAACCCATGCAAAAGTTTTATGAAAAAGACGATATAATTTTATTTCGGGGTAATTGCATTGAAATTTTAAATCGGGCAACTCCTGAATCTGTTGATATGATTTTTGCAGACCCACCATACATGCTTTCTAATGGAGGAATAACATGTCAATCAGGTAAAGTTGTTTCTGTAAATAAAGGCAAGTGGGATGAAAGCAAAGGATTAGACGAGGATTTTGAATTCCATCAAAAATGGATTAATGCTTGTAAAAGAGTTTTAAAACCTAATGGTACAATTTGGATATCCGGAACTTATCATTCAATTTATGCTTGTGGTTTTGCCCTACAGAAAGCTGGCTTTAAAATTTTAAATGATATATGTTGGTTTAAACCGAATGCTTCGCCAAATATGAGTTGTAGGTATTTTACAGCTAGTCATGAAACTTTATTATGGGCAAGAAAAGACCCAAAAGGCAAGCATACTTTCAATTACGAAGCAATGAAAAATGGGGATTGGAATGATGATATTCTTAAAAAGCCAAATAAACAAATGCGTTCGGTTTGGCAAATAGATACTCCAAAACCTTCAGAAAAAGAATTTGGCAAACACCCGACTCAAAAACCTTTAGAATTGTTAAGGCGCATAATCCTTGCGTCAACTAATAAAGGCGATTTAATACTCGATCCATTCACAGGAAGCTCAACTACTGGTATAATGGCATTAGAGTTAGATAGGAAATTTATTGGAATAGACTTAGAGAAAGAATACTTAGACCTTTCTGTTAAAAGGCTTGAGCAAATATTTTCAAAGAAAGATAAAGCATGGCAGTAATTCTAGAAAAATTAAAAGAAGAAACATATCCAATTGTTAAATGGGTTGGCGGCAAACGTCAGCTTATGTTTGAACTAATTAAAAACATGCCAAAATCATACAACCGTTATTTTGAACCTTTTATTGGCGGTGGAGCATTATTTTTTGAATTACAACCCGATAATGCTTATATTTCCGATATGAATGAAGAATTGATTAATCTTTATCAAATTGTTAAAGATAATGTTGACGAGCTTATTGATGATTTGAGTAAACACGAAGTTTCAAAAGAATACTTTTTAGAAATTCGCAACATTGATAGAACTGAAAAATATGCAGAATTGTCAAATGTTGAAAGAGCAAGCCGTTTTATTTATTTGAATAGAACCTGTTTTAACGGTATGTATAGAGTGAATTCTAAAGGTGAGTTCAATGTTCCGTTTGGACATTACAAAAATCCTCGTATCATTGATGAAAACAATCTTTTGAATTGTTCTGAGTTATTAAAAAAGACTGAAATTAAGTGTGCTGATTTTACAGAGATTCTAACTAAAGTTAAAAAAGGCGATTTTGTTTATTTTGACCCGCCTTATGTTCCATTGAATGAGACTTCAAGTTTTACTTCATACACAAAAGATGGTTTTGATATTGATATGCAATTCAAACTAAGAGATGTGTGTGATGAATTGGATTCAATGAGTGTAAAATTTATGCTCTCAAATTCAGATACAAAATTGGTTAATGAATTATATTCAAATTATAAAATTAAAAAAGTTTTTGCATCCCGTCAAATTAATGCCAATGCAGACGGCAGAGGCAAAATTACAGAAGTTTTAGTGAGGAATTATGACTAGAGATTTTATGGAATGGTTATCTACATTTAGACCGTGTATTGCAGATTATTGCTACTATGTAGATTTTGATAAGGTAAATAACAATGTTGATGATATAAAAGTTGAATTAAATATTTTAAATTCGCTAGTTGGTTCAAAAAACATTGAAAAAGATTTTGAAGATATTATCATAAAATATCCTGAAACTCTAAAATGTATTCCTTTGCTATTAGCTGTTCGCTCTAACGAAATTTCTGTTACAGATGCTGATGGAGAATACAATTTTTCTTTTAAGAAACAAAATTACAGTATTGATGAATACAAAATGTTTATGAGAAAAACCAAGTTGTTTGACTTATTAGAAAATCATATTGTAAGTAATTTAGTAGATTATGTAACAGGTGTTGAAACGGGATTAGACAGCAATGGGCGTAAAAATCGTGGTGGACATTTGATGGAAAATCTTGTCGAAGATTACATTCAAAAAGCCGGATTTGTTAAAGGACAAAACTACTTCAAAGAAATGTATATTACGGAAATTGAAAAGAAATGGGATATTAATCTTTCCGCAATTTCTAATCAAGGCAAAATGGAAAAACGATTTGATTTTGTAATAAAAACCGATAATCAAATTTATGTAATTGAAACAAATTTCTATTCAAGCGGAGGTTCAAAACTTAATGAAACCGCTAGAAGTTATAAAACCTTAGCACAAGAAGTTGCAACAATAGATGGAGTAACCTTCATTTGGTTTACTGATGGTTGCGGTTGGAATAGTGCAAGAAACAACTTGGAAGAAACTTTTGATGTTTTGGATACGGTTTATAATATTCAAGATTTAGAGGGTGGAATATTGCAACGATTATATTAGGTATAATATGGATGATTTAGATAAGTTTTGTAATATAGTAAAGAACCGTTCAGAGGAAAATGCAAAAACAATAAAATTACTGTATGAAAATCAATTATATGGGAATTGTGTTGGTATTTTAAGACAAGAACTTGATTCAATGGTACGAGTATTGTTTTTATTAACTTGTGAACAATCACAAAGAATAATGTTTATAAAACAAACCCTAAATAAGGAAAAATGGCATAATGGTAAAAGAACAATTACAGATTATTTATTAATTAAAAACGTTCTTAATATGTGCGGTTGGGCTAGAAATGTATATTTATTTGGTTGTTCTTTTATACATCTTTCAGTATCACATAATTATATGCAAGAAGATCCGTTTTTAAAATTATCAAGAGAAGAGCTTAAAGCAATTAAAAACTTTATGGTGCAATATCATAACTTTCCGCAAGAACAAGACATAACTTTTATTACGATGCAGCCTTATTTATTAAAAATTTTTGAGAAAATAAATAACAATTTAACATGTCATTTAGAAACTTTAAATAATAATCCAATAGAGATAAATATTATGTAATAGAATTTTGGCGATATATTTAGAAGAAAAAAGTTAAATGATTATGTCCAATTGTTGCTTCTTTCTTGTATTCACTAGCTTCCCTTCATCTTTGTCGGCAGTGTGTTGTGTGTCAAAAGGAGGATAGATTATGAAAGTTAACAGTTATTGTTTAGAGAAAAAAGAAATTGATAAATTTACGCAGAACGCAGCACGAATTTATAATATCGTTGTAGTTTTATCATATTTTTGTAATGAACAACTTGAAATTGAAGAACTAAGCAATCCTGCACCAATAGTAAATCCTCTCAGAAGAGAGTCGGACAATTTATATGTGGATTTATTAAATTTGGATGATGAAGATTGCGACTAAATTTAGTCGCAATCTTATTTATGAAATTAAATATTATAATGTTTTACTATTATTTCTTTAATCTCTTATTCCAAGTTCGTTTTTGATAACAGAATAAAATTCTAATATCTTTTCATTATTTTGTTTATGAACTTCCAGAATATTTGATGATAATTCTAAATTGTTTTGTAAATCTTCATACAAGTTATAAAAACATTCCATCGTTGATTGTTTGCCAAAAATACTTTCTATTTGGATTTCATTCCATAAATCCTTTGTACTTTTTGACATATTTATACATTTTTTAGTGCGAATATCTTTTTCAAAACGCATTGAAAAATCGTACATTTTCTGATACAAACTCTCTCGTTTCTTTTTTATATAAATGCATTCTTCTCTTTTAGATTTATAACAATCTATCAAAAAAGTAAAACCACCTGTTATTATGGCACCTAAAATAATACCAAACATTTGTGAATTTAGGAATTTTAGTATCAAATGAATCATTGTTACTCCTTTTCTTTAAAGTAGCATAAAAACCGTTATTCTAATAGTTCTTCAAGTCCTAACACCTCTCTTCCAATCTGTTCAATAATTTCAGGTGTAAGTTGCCCAGTTGTTTTTGGTTGTTTTGATTTTTGTTTAGAAATCTCATATTGCTTAACTTGCGGCAAGTTTTTCAAAATATTCATCAATGAATAAATCTCAGATTGTGGCGTTTGTCTATCGTTATCAATATCATCAGAAATTTTTTGCATTAATTTTCTGGCAAAGTCAAAAAGTTCTTCACTAAAGCTTTCTTGATTCAGTTCCACTTCAAATCTTTTCCTATCCCATTCGTATTTCTTTTTCCAATAAAACAAAGTCCTACGTGAAATGTTGAGTTTTGCACCAATCACATCAAGTGGTTGTTTTTCATAAATATACTTCTTTTCAGCCTGTTTGCAATATTTCATTTTAGTCATAATAACTCCTATCTACACATTGAATTTTTAACACCATAATACGGATTATGTTTAATTAATCCTTGTTCAAATGCATATTTCAAAATACTTCCAAGCAATGTAACCCCATTGCTTGCGGTCTTTGGTTTGTATTTTTCTTTCATTTTTTGCATAAAATCAACAATCATTTCATAGGTAATTTTACTGATTTGAATTTCGCCAAAATATGGCAAAATATTGTATTTTAGTTGTGATTTGTAACCCTTAATAGTATCTTTTGTCAGTTTTCTGTTCGTAAGATAATCCTGAGCCAAATCATTAAATAAAAAACTTTTCATTTTTCTAAAAGTCGGTTTGGGATACAATTCAAAAGTTTTCTCTTTTGAAACTTCTATATATTTATACAAACCTTGTTCAAAAACTATTTTATTCTTGTTCAAAAGGTGTTCAAGTTCTGTTTTACAATCACACTCAGCAATCATATCAATTTCATCTAGGGTAAATTCTTTTAAATGTCTAGCTAGTTTTTCAATGTTCATATAATTTGCTCCATAATTTCCTTTGTTATTTCATCTAAATTATTATCTTTAGCAAAATTTTCCATCTGATTTATCAATTGAACAATTTGCCGGAACCTATTAAATTTTGAATGAATATATTCAACAGTATCAGGGGTAAATGGTATTTCGGATAGTTGATTTATAATTTGCCCAATATCATTTACCCCAAATGTTTCAAACTTTAACACTTCTGAAAATCTATCATATAAGTGCGTGTAGCGTTCGAGTTTTCGATGAGCCAAACCCATTCCAATAAATATTATCGGGCAGTTTGTTTCATCGTGAATATCTCGCAGAGTTTCAATGGTTTTATAGTTGTTCATCAAGTAATCAATCTCATCAATGAAAATTATTTTCGGATCCTGTTTTAACTTTTTAACAACCAAATTGAAGTTATCAGAAGTTAAAAATTTTGGAATTTCATCAAGTTCCTTAACCAACTCTTCCAAAAGCCATCGACCTGTCATTAAGTTCGTTGCTCTCAAGTAGATTGCATCATATTTACAAGCAAGCCATAAAGCCGTTTGTGATTTTCCAAGCCCCGGTTCGCCATAAACCAATCCCATTTTTGGAATATTTTTAGGTTTGTTAATCAGATTTTCAACAAGTCCGATAAAATTTTTGACATTCTGAGTTCTAACAAATATTTTCTTCATAAAGTAGTTTATACTCCTTTGTTTGTTTAAATTCAGCAATCCATTTATCTTGCGGATTATTTTTTATGAGGTACTCATATTTTTCTGAATTGTTTTTGAACAATGTTTGAATGGCATTTGAACAAGGCTTGAATTTAATTTCTTTCGGCTCATTCATTTTTTGCTCAATAAATTTCATTTCTTCATTACTTAAATATTCTTTTACTGATTTAATTGTTTTCTTTCTCAGTTGTCTTTGTTTAACAATTTTCTGTTTGTAACCTTCAAAATCTTTTACATCACCTAAAATTTTCGCCATTGGATGAGTTTCTGTAACTCTTTCCGCTGAGCATAAGTATTCGCCTTTTGTTGTGAAAACTTTTATACTTGTTAAATCAAATAGATTGTATTTAATGAGAACTTTGCTTTTAAATCCGTATAATCTTTCATCGAAATAATCACAGTTCAAGAACCTTATTCCGTTTCTTTGGATTGTTTTTACTTCCGTTGCAAGCATCAAATCATCAAGCGAGTTAATATCAATGTTTTGTCTTTTTCTTTCGGATAATACTTCTGCAATTGTTTTATTCGTAACATTCGGACAGAGTTGAGAATTCTTAAAACTCAACCACATATCAATCATTTTTATCGTTTCTGCAATTGTCGGAATGAACTCGTTGTGTAAATTCTTGTGAAATTTTTCATTTCTCATCATATATGCAGGCTTGTTATTTATGGATGAACCAATATAACTTGGAAGTAATTTCTCAAAACTTTCCTGAAATTCTTTGAAAAATCTTTCTATTACTTTTGCTCTCGCATTATACGGGCGTGCAAAAACTGTTTCAATTCCTAATTTTGAATAAAGACCTTGAAAACCGAGTTCTGTAAATCCTTTATCATCCGTAAAATATTTTGCTCTAAACGCTCTACCATTATCCTGATATACAACTTTTGGAACCATGTCAAGATTGATTATTGCGTTACGCAGTGCACTTGCAATACATTGAGTATTTTCTTCAAGCATAATTTCATAACCAACTAGTGCTGTAGATTTCCAGTCTAAAAAGCCAACAAGTGTTGCTCGGCAAGGTCTCCCTGTAAATGGATTTATCACTTGAAAAGCAAGTTTATGACCATCGGCAACAAGAACATCTCCAACATCAAGCAGACTAGCATCACGTTTTATATATGGCTCGACTTTATCCGATAGAGCTTTTTCTCCATCACGAGCAAGAATCCACTTGTCATAATTATTGTCCTTAAACCATTTTGCGTATCTTCTAAAAGTAATATCAGCAGGAATAAAACTTTGCCCTTGTTCTTTTAACTTATACTTAGTTAAAGCAATTGCTTTACCAATCGAAAGTTTGTTTGGAAGTAAAAGCAGACTCATAAATATTTTGATTTCTTCATCAGTTAAAACTGTTCTATATTCATCAACGTTAGAATATTTGTACTGAGGTAAAAGTTTTGTATAATCTTCTGTTTTATCCAACATTGCATACCAACGATGCAAACTTCCACGTGATATTTTACCTAGAATCTCAAACAAATGAGAACTTGAAGTATTATGTAACTTTACAAAATCATAGTCAGCTTGAAGTTTATTTGTCGATTTCTTTCTAAACTCAAGCCATTTGTGTATTAAGTCTAATCTTGCTAATGCTATTTGTTTTGATTTTTCTGGAGTGAAGTTTATCATATAAAATTACCTCACACACATTAATCACTCGTTTTAGAAAAAACATCAAGTCCTGAATCTCAATCTCAGAGACATTTCGACACATATCAAAATGAAAGATAATTCAAAACGGACAATTCTTGCACTAAAAGTATCAGGAGAAAACTCAAACATAACGGCGAAAAGTTGAAGAATAAAGATTTTTATGGTGCAACTTAGTGCAAAATTAAGGACAAAAGTGCAAGAAAAGACCACCAAATCTCAATACAATAAATCAGCCTCAATGCCCCAATAACTCGGCACTTCTGCGTAAAATATTACATCCAAAATGGTCTGATAAGTTATATCTGTCGTCTAAATGTTCTTTTCTTTTTGCCTACTTTTTCTTTTTAGTAAAGAAAAAGTATGGTGGAGATGGTGGGAGTCGAACCCACGTCCATCGTGGATAAAAACTGACATCTACGAGTGTAGTAACTTATTATCTCGGTCTAATTAGGAAAGTTACCTAACCAAACTTAAACCACAGCTTTTTTACAGAAAGCTAACTTCCAATGGTTAATCTTGATGCGCATACCATCATTTGCACACTGCATCTTGCATATTCCTCATCTGACTAAACGGCAAGATGGTCAAGTCAGAGGGCTGAACTGCTATAATTAAGCAGCGAGTCTTTGTGCTCTGAAATCAGCAAGTGAAACAACGTTGTTGTCATTTCTTTTGTTTGCTCGTTGATAAGCGGGAACAGCGCCCGCACTCGCAACCCGAATCTACCAATCACGGCGTCAAAACCAGTACATCCCCATGAAATTTGGTTTTAGGGATAACGGCTCCGCTCGAAAAACCTGCTCGTATTGCTACACGCAACACAATCCGATACGATTCAGAAAGCCGTTTCTTAAATCCTTTAAACATTTCAATGTGCTCAAAATCAGTATACCTTATTGCAGAGCATTTTTC
>CAKVMU010000013.1 GCA_934773085.1 uncultured Candidatus Melainabacteria bacterium | reverse complement strand
CAGAGATTGCAGCATGGAGCGGAGCCACTGTGATCTTATGCATCAGCTATTATGTACGGATGCATAAATATCATTAAGACAAGACAGGCACATAGTCCCGGATATCCGGTATATGTGCCTGTGAAGCGTGTAAAATTATGTAAGATTCTTAATCCATTTATATTTCTTATAATGTTTATAGACCACCGGCAGTTTAATGATCTCGTCCAGATTGAGTACAAAGTAGACAACCATAACCGGCAGTTTCAGGATAAATGCACAGATGCATCCCAGAGGAACAGTGATGCACCACAACGTTACGGAATCACACAGCATTCCAAATTTGGAGTCTCCGCCTGCTGCGAAGATTCCGCCTATTGTCATACAGTTTACTGATTTTCCTGCGATATAATAGGAACAGATCAGCAGCATTTTTTGCAGATATCCACGGGCTGTCGGGGTGAGATCTACCATTTTTGTGATAAATGGGGACAAGGCGATCAGGACAAGACCAGATACAATTCCTGCAATGATCGCAGTTCTGGTAAGTGTCCCGCCTGCCTCCTTTGCTTCCTGCAGGCGGTCTGCACCAAGACGGTTTCCCACTATGATACTGCCTGCATTTCCAAGTCCGAGGCAGAAGCATACAACAAGATTTTTGGAAATATTTGCTATTCCATTGGCGGCAACGGCATCCGTTCCCAGATGTCCCATGATCACAGAATACATGGAAAAACCTATTCCCCATGCAAGATTATTGATCAGTAACGGAACGGCTTTCTGCCAGAAACGGCCAAATAACTTTTTCTCACAGCTTCTCAGACTGAATTTCACAGCTCTAATCCTGCACAATACATAACCAACACTCCACAGGAACTGCACAACTGTTGCAAGTACAGTCGCCAGTGCAGCACCTTTAATCCCCATCTTCGGAAAGCCGGACAATCCGAAAATAAAAACAGCATTCAATACAATATTGAGTATTACCATAACCCCATTGATCAGGGTACTCATATTTACTGCACCACAGTTCTTCATGATTGCCAGGAAAGTCTGTGCAATTCCCGAAAACACATAGGAAATGCCGATGACTCTTAAATACTCACTTCCCAGAACGATCAGAGTTTCCTCATTTGTCAGGATTCTCATGAGCTGTTCCGGAAAGAAAAGGGTTCCTGTCAGAAATACCACTGCAATACATCCACAAATCTTTGTCACAAGGCTGAACACCTGGGAAATACCTTTGTAATCCCCTTTCCCATAATATTGTGCCACAAACATATTCTCGCCTGCCATAAATGCAAACATAAACAGATTAAATACAAAAGTAACCTGTGTGGCCAGTGATACGGCTGACATGGCATCCTGGCTTAACTTTCCCAGCATGATCGCATCACATGCTCCGACCAGGGCTGTCATGAACTGCTGAAGTGCAATCGGAAGTGCCAGCCTGACTATTTCTTTTCGTAAACTTCGTTTACGCTCATCCATTATCTTTTTTGCTCCTGTTTAAAATATTATTGATACTCATCAGTCAATTTTCAGAATCATATTCAGGATTCTTCTTGCGCTGAGACGGATCTCTTCTTGTTAAAACTCTTTCTTTAAAAATGCAAAAGGTTCTTCATCCTGAAGGAAATGCATAAGCTGATATGCACACATGATTGCTACATTTTCTTCACGCAGAATCCTCTTTACTTCTTCTCTGTCAGCAAGTACAACTTCAATTTCCTCTGTGTCTTCCTGTGCATCTTTACTGATTTCACCTTCCGCATATCCGTAAACAGTTGCGCAGGATTCATCTGTCATGCCAACCGTTGTGAAATAAGGTTTCTCAAATGCAGGATCTACTTTCAGCGGTGTGAATTTCAGTCCTGTTTCCTCATACATTTCTCTTACTGCACCCTCATGGAATTCTTCGTTCGATTCTACCAGACCTGCCGGGAATTCATAGATGTATCCGCCGATTGCATATCTGTACTGACGTACCAATACAACCCTGTCTTTTTTCTCTCCGTAAAGACTGTAAATAATTACACCATCCGGAGTATTTTTACCTGTTTTTATTTTTAATTCGTTAATACTCTTCGCACGGGATGCCACAAAATATGACACAGGAGTGTTGTGAATGCTTGTTGCATTTAAATGATACAAATTCAAAAATTTACAGTCTGTCAGTTTCTCAATATTATGTATCTGTCCCATAATGGATACTTCCTTTCGCTATTCATAAACCTCACATTCTGATGTTTATATCGTCTGTTTTATCTTACCATATTATCGTATCTTTTTTAAGTCTGTCTGAAAATTTCCGTAATTATTTTTTGCACATAAAAAAAGAACAGCCACAGATTTTTCATCATACGACTGTTCTTCTTTTTTATTTATTGGATTGCCAATTTATTCTTTATCAGATATAAAATCAATCTCCCTTGAGAACTACACGGATTCTCTTATAGATCAGGAATACGATCAGGGATGTCAGAGCATATTTGAATATGTTGAATGGGAAAATGATCATTGCTGCAAATGTAAGAAGATTATTTACAGAACTGTGTACTGCACTTCCCATTTCGATAAATGCTTCTACCGGCATTCCAAAAGCCTTTCCGTATGCCGGAAGTAACACGAATGCATTGATAAAGCATGCAACTACTGCTGTAAGTACGGTTCCAACTGCCATTCCGATCACTGCATGTTTTCTGCTCTTAACAGATTTATAGCGGTAGATCAGACCTGCCGGAACTGCAAATGTACATCCAAAGATGAAGTTTGCCACATCACCTACACCTGCTGTCATAGAGCCCTTTGTTACCAGATGCACAAGAATCTTCACCAGCTCGATCAGTACACCTGCGATCGGTCCCATTGCAAATGAGCCAACCAGTACCGGGATTTCTGAAAAGTCCAGCTGATAAAAACTCGGTGCCAGGAAAGGAAGCGGAAACTCCAGATTCATTAAAATTCCTGCGATAGCGCCAAGCATAGCTATCTGTGTGATGGTTCTCGTCTTACTTCTCGCCATCACATTTCCATTTCTTAATACCTGTTCACTCATACTGTTTCTCTCCTTTGAAATTATTCTTTATGGATATGTCTCATATCCTGTTAAAAGAAAATTCCACAAGCTTTTTATATAATGAAGATTTTCTTCAACATATAAAAAACCCCGGATTATATATCCGGGGTAATGAGCACGTATGGTAAATATCGCGTGTTCTTCTCTCATCCAGACTATACTGTCGGTCCTGGAATTTCACCAGATCAGCCGCCTAAGCGGGTCGCGGACTATAACCGCCGGTAGGGAATCTCAGCTGATGCTGATCACCACAACCCCGAAGAATTTTCTTTTATTTGCGTCTGATTATACTACATACAGGCATTTATTTCAATATCATTTGTGACTTTTTTCTGAGTTTTATTTCCATTTAATCAATATTGTTAACCCTACAGCCCGCTAATACAACAACAAGCGTGTCTCCACCCTCGGTATTCTCAAATGAACTGGTTCCAAGCGGCAGACCGGTTACTTCTACTGTATCATCCTCGAAAACATCATCCAATTCTCCATTATAATAAACAGAATACTGCTGTTCTTCTCCATCTATCAGATTTAGCCATGTCAGATAATGTCCTTCTTCCATTTCCTCTTCCTGAACCTGTATTACGTATGCGTCCGAAATTCTCATCAGCTTATCACCATATCTGGATGGATTTTTGTTGATATGGCGAAAATCCAGTTCTGCATCTATCATTTCATCCGGTATTACCAGTTCTGGTGAAGCAGGGAAAAAATCATCATGTTCTTCCAGAAAAGTTTCCGCCTTCTCCGTTAATGTATACTCTGTACTGCATTGATCCTGTATATATGTATACAGATCCAATGCTGTATAGCTTGCGCCTGTATTCTCTGAGGCATATACATTTAAACTGTCCAGAGGTGTTACTCCCTGTAAAATAACCGCTGATAATGCTGCTATTGCAATCCTTTTCATAATTGTTTTTGCTGCCATAATTATCCCCCTTTTCTTTTGTAGCACTTACTGTTAATTATATCTTCGCTCTTTCTTTAATATCCTCGACAAATGCTGTAGCTATTTTCTTTCTTCTTGCATATACAATTGCTTTGTTTCCGCTTCTCAGACATATTGTTATTTTACGGTTTGAGCCTGCCCATATAAACAGAAAAACAAATACAATCATTCCAGGATTGGAAAAACAGGAAATCACTGCCAGACAAATGAAAAATATATAATATCCTGGTATTTTGTAGTTCATAAGTATTGCCGTAATATCTTCATAATAAATCACAGGAATCATATTCTTCTTTACCGGCTTTATATCTATAGTCAGCTTTTCGTGATCAGCAAGAATTGTGCTGTAAATCCTTCCCGTCAGCCACGATAAATAAATTCCTCTTGAAGAACTCATGGTATACTTCATATTCTGCTTTGTCACAGCATTTTCTTTTTCCTGTGTAGCCTGTGCTTGAGTTTCCAGTGCTTCCATATTACTTTCCCCTCTTATTTCAGTTTTTACCGACCAATGTCAGCAGCAGTGCAATGGGTATTGTCACAAATCCTGCAACCATACAGATAATAAAACGTGTCATGTAGAAGTATGTTGCATTGGAATAAACATACACTTTCTTAGACCACCATATCTTATTAGTCGCCCAATATGCTGCCGCTATGTAAGCGATCATAAGTATTGCTGCCATAGTTTTCACCTCACTTATGTACAATCTTCAGTAATTCATTTAGAGGATTGTTATAATTCACTCATCTTTATTACACTCATTATACCCTTCTCTTATCAGCTTTTCATTCACTGGCAGTATATGTTTTACGCCACAGCAACAATAATTTTCTCACTTATGGCCAAACGTTATTTTTGTTCCTTACAGTAACGTAACCAACTATCAAATATGAAATTTACAATCTTCTTTGATAATTGACGAACTCCTGAGAATATGCTTTAATGGATTTAGCATAAATACTTCAGGAGAACAAACATAGTTCTCAACTACGCATCTACACCAATGATACATTGTATCATATCTCAAAAAAAGAAATGGAGGAACACAAATGGGGCTTATAGCTATCAGTAGTCTGATGCTCTTGGGCGGTATGTATCTGATGATTGCATTCGCATGGTGGCTTCTGCAGATCATTGCCAACTGGAGAATCTTTACCAAAGCAGGAGAGGACGGATGGAAAAGTATTATTCCAATATATGGCGATTATATTTCTTATAAAATCGCATGGCAACCTGCATATTTCTGGCTGACATTGGTTCTTGGAATCGTATCTTCCTGCTTACAGGGAACTCTTGAAACAAACGACAGTTTAATGATCTCCATGATCATCGTACTGATCAAAATCATACTTGCCATAATCAGCATTATGTACAGTGTTAAGCTTGCAAGAGCTTTTGGCAGAGGCACAGGATTCGCCATTGGCCTTATTTTCTTACAGCCAATCTTCATGCTGATCCTTGGCTTCGGCGATGACAGATATTATGGAGCAGATAAATAGACAACCGCTAAATGAAAAAATCCTCAGAGCTTATGTTCTGGGGATTTTTTCATATCATACAGGCTACAGCCTATTATAAAGTTCTGTTATCAAAATATTCTTTTATTGTTTCACAGCAAAAATCAGAATTGTCAGTCCACTGGAGCAGACAGATAACTTGCCAGACAATATCCAGATGAACCTTGATAATACACAGAAATAAATCCGTTTCCGGCGTCTCCGAATGTAGCAACGGCTGTTCCCAACGGAATCTGACAGATTTCAGCAGCATTTACATCTGGATTTGTGCGAAGAGTAATACTTTCATTGCAGTTAATCACATAACGTGTATGTGGAATCGGAGCACCTTCTGTTGGTTCTTCATATTTAGTAACCTGAGTAAGCGCAATCCATCCGTATGTTCCATTATAATTTGTATAGCCCCATGAATTTCCATTGGAAGCCACTGCTTCCTGAGTTACAGTCAGAACTGTTCCGTTTGGAATTATGTCTGGAAGAACTTTGTCATACTCCACTCCTGCGCCACAGCGCATGTTTACACCGCCATCCGGGGCTGTTACTTCTACATCATACGAATTGCTGCCTGTCGGAATATCCGATGGCGAAAGGAGTTCTATCTTATTATCAAATTCAGTATAATTTTCATTCTCACCAAGCTGTCTTGATTCTATCTCCGTCTCTGTTATAGCATTTCCACTCTTTGTAACACGAGTAATTCTCTGACATCCCTGTTTTCCCCATACAAAATACATCCCATTTCCATCAGGGGCTGTATAAAACATGCCTTGATCTCCCACTGTGCCAATCATACTTACATATTTTCCATCTTGCAGTGTATAAATATCATTTACCCAGTCTGCAAGACACGTGCCATGTGAGATAATCAGTTCCCTAATTCCATCCTGATCAATATCATATAATGCCACTGAAATACCTAAATTTCCCTCAGTCGCTCCTGCATCTGCTATCACACTTTCATATGTAGCGTACTCTGGCATATTCTTATAATTTATTGGATTGGATGCCATAACATCAGTACTTCCAGAAAATGCAATACTGCTTAAAAGTAGCACACTGGTAACAATTGATATTTTAAATAAATTTTTCCTTTTACTCATAATATTTTCTCCCTATATTGCTTTTTATAGATACTCCATAATCAATCACCATTAAAAATCTGGTCTATCTTTCGTTTCCAATCACCTTTTTGTTTAACCTTATCTTTCTCTGTCAACTTTACTTCTGTTCTTCCCTTTTCTTTTACATCTGATATTTCTTTTTCATATAAAAATCCATATCTGTCCTTTAATGTTACATGAAATATTGAATATTCATCATAGTCATCCGGAATTTTTACTGAAAAACTTTCTTTTTTAGGATTCACTTTATGCGCTGCATTAATTTCTGTTCCTTCACCTACAGTAATATAAACTTCATTTATAATTTGTCCTGTTTCGTTTATGATTGTAAGATATCGTTCGTCTTCTTTTTTTTCAGCAATATCATTTTCTACACCTGATTTGTCTTTCGTTTTAGACAAATTTCCACATGCATATCCTCCTCCAAAAATCAATGTTGCTACCAACAAAGCTACTGCAATACTTACTATTATTTTCCACATTAATTTTCTCCTGTTGAATTAAATTTCTGTATTTTTTCTTTTGTTTTTTGATTTTCATTTTTTGGATTATGTAAACTTTATTTCTGAGAATCTTGAATCTGATGATTTGTGTCTGAGGTCTTAGATATTTCTTTTTTACAATTTTGTTTTTTTACAGTTGATATTGTCTGTTTTCCATAATCAGTTAGCTTCTCGCCTGCTAATCTGGCCTCTTTCCCAGCCTCATAAATGTTGTCTTTCATTCCCATAAAAGTACGTTGTGCACATTTGTGATAATATGGAAGCATCTCCTGAATCGCCGGTTCAATCACCAGATAAAGTATAATCCCAACTGCTGCACCCATTGCATAAACGGTTCCCCATATATTTCCCATAGCTACATTCAAGCTTATGATTTTAAAAAATCCACAAAGAACTATAAATGCCATACATCCAACACTTAGAATTTTTAAACCTAGCCAGGATAAAATCATTGCCAATACAAAAAGCATTCTGCAGTCAATATATGTCCCTATAATAGGAATTTGAAATTCCCGACTGGACAAAATACTCTGAATAAATGAAGACAATAATAAAACTGACAATATAAAAAAAATCCAATCTGTACAATCTGACATTCTCTGCAACCCTTTAAACCTAATAACATAAGCTGAATATATCACAATTGCCATTACAGTTGAAATAAGATCTGGTTTTATGGAGATCGTTGCATGTTCTGATTTCCAGTTAATAAAAGATAATAAAACTGCAATCAGCATACCGATTATGGAACCGGCTGTAACTACTTTAGTTTTTATGGCTTTACTGGTATAAATTTCTCCATTACAACCATATTCCTCTATAAATTGTTCTCTCGCCAGCTGTTGTGCTTCTTCTTTTGTAGAGGCTTTAACTCTATACGATTTTCCTTGTAAATTAACAATTTTCCCTTCTGTATGTATTAAATATTTCATAGTTTTTTCTTCTCCCTCAGTAATAATTTTTTACGTCTTTCTAAGTTGAACTTCAATGTGTTACTTATTTATGCTAAAACGGGAAGAAAAATATTTCCAAATACTTTTCTCCCCATTTTGTTCGCAACACTTCTATAAAAATTAATAGAAGTTCAAAAGAATTAAATCTTCTCTCCCGTTATATAAACTCTATTCTTGCTCCTCAAATTTCTCTTTAATTTTTTCAACAGTCCTATTCTTAATTCTTTTTCCTATTATTTTTACTTCACTTATTATTTCATTCCTCCATTCTCCAGAAAATTTTGGCTCATTATCCATATTATCCCAAGAAAAATCACCAGAATTATAATCATACTCTTCATATAAATCGTAGTTTTTTTTTTGTAACAAAATAGCTTTTCTGCTATTTTACACCTTTCTATCCCCTTCTCATCTATTTTTTTTCTTAATTGTAGATTTTTTTCTAATGTTTCCATATCCGGAACTCCTGTAGACGTTTCTATAAACACTGCGTCTTTTTGTTTAACCATATTAAGATAATCATGATTTATGTTGAAAATACTTCCATATCCACAGGAACTGATTTTTTTTATTTTTTCCGTCTGAATGCGATATCCAAAGTAAAAAAGAGTATCTGGTTTAATGCTTTCCAAATAATTATTTATAATTTCAGTTTCTGTATTTTCCTTCTGCATTAATGCTTCAAATTCTGTCCACTCATCTGTAACAATGGCAAAATTAATATAATATTTCACGTTTTCCTTTGTTGCAGTAAACTTTTTCTTTAATAAGAAATACGTATCTGCACTTTCGGGAATCTTGCCATATCCTCCTCTGACTATTCCATTTTCAAAACACTGCTGTATAAATGGATTTATTTTATCGCAACTTGGTTCCTGTAAATCAATATCATACGAAGAAGTTTCAACTTTACCAATATGATATCCTGCCGGAGAACCTTCATAACTACAATAATAATAGATTTGCATAATATCCACTCCCTATTCATCAAATTTCATAGGATCCTGAAGAATGCGATATCCTTCTCCTGATTTTTTTAATTTCTTCAATAACAGTTTTTTCTGATTTTGATAATCTTCAGGACTTGAATGTTTTAAAAAAAGTTCCATCATTGCTTCTATAATCCAGTCCCATAAACTTTTCTTTAATATACTTTTTTTATTTTTTTCGGAAAGGTACATGAGATATGTCAACAAATATACTAATGGTTGCTCACAATGCTTGGGTTCTGGTTTTCTGCCAGCATTATCATCAAAACAATAAATCGCCTTTTTCGGAGTGCCAAACTGACGATTTATCTTGACATCACCACTTTCTCTATCTCTTTCAAAATGACTAAAATATGCCTTTCCAAGTGTAAAAATCGGAGTAATAGCAACTTCATACTTGGTCGGATTTTTTTTAAAGTATCTAATTAATTCTTCATATGATTGCATTGTTGCAGTAAGTACCTTATCCATTTTATTATCTTTCAAATATCTCTCACACTTCAGTGGAACAAATAGCACTAGCATTCTCTGTGGACGAGCCTTTTCCAAAGCCATTTTTATCATTTCTCCTGTCCTATGACAAAAATTGCGTCGTTCATTATATTTTCCCTCTTCTTCCATCATATGTGGCGTATCAATAGCAATCATTAAAACCTGACTTTTTTTCATCGTTTCAAACAAAAGATTCTCGTGTTCCTTATCGGCTAACCACTCTCCTGGATAATCCACAAAATTAACCTGCATACTGTCCCGCTTATCTTTAATTCCTACTTCCAATGAATATGTCGTCATCTCTGCTGTAGGATTACTATCTGGTGAAAAAGTACGATTGTCGCTTCCAAGAAAATATTCTTCTATCTCATTATTTTTTTCTTCTAAAATACTTAATGTTTCTAAATCAGCATAGGACATAGTCAGATCAGTTTCTGCAAACTGTTGTTCAAAATTTGATTTCATGGCAGCAAGAACACTAGTCTTTCCACAACGGCGCCCTCCAACCATCATAACCTGTACTTTTAATGCATTTTTCGCAGCCATTACTCTACCTCCATATATGTAAATTCAAATTGATTTTTATCATCATATTTGCGAATTTTATTCACCAGAAAATTCCATTTATCACTAACACCTTTTTGTTGCTGATATTCAAGATATTCATCTTCCCAGATACATGGTATAGAATCTTCATACAGGTATCTCCATTCATCTGTTACTTCTCGTTTTCCATCTTTAGCACATACAATACGGTCATAAAAATCCTTTACTACAGCCCATAATGCACTATTAGGATAACTATATAAGGGTTCCAGTTCTTCTTTAATTGATTTGTAAACAATTTCCAGATTATGTTCCAGCCAGAATATAATATCGTCCGCCTGTTCTTCTTTTTTCTTTCCCTTTATAGTCACCTGTCCAAGCACACTTAAATCAATGACATCTAAATGATTTCTTACACGATAAATCAGATAACTCTCCATTTTCAAATCAAAATCAGCTAATTTTTTTAGTGCCTCCACGATTAATTTATATCTGGGATAACCACTGAGATAGGAAATCATTTTTTCTAGCCATTCATCTTCATTTTCTGTTGATGCATTAAATAATCTTCCAAGTTTTCCCTGGGTTTCATCTGCGAGACAATATAAAACGTCCTGTTTCATTTTCTTTACCAGATCATGCAAAGTAACATTCAATTTAAGAAAATCATCAATAATAGCAATGCGTATCTGATTTGTGAATATTTCATATACATTAAGCTGATTCTTTGTTCCCACATTTAATACTTCCATAACAGTTTCTTTTTCAGGAACCAACTTTAATATATTTTTTAATTTTTCTTCTGACGCTGTTTTTAAACTTTCACATACATTCCGTCTTTCTTTTCCATAAGGTCCACCTTCTAAATACAATTCCCGTACAGAATTAGTCATTTCACCTATAATATCAACGATTTTACTGTCAAATTCTCTCTTTGCATCTTCATCCACAGATGCTTTAAATGTTTCCCCAATCCTATTTGCAATAAGATGATATTCCTGATAAAGCCTATACAGGCTTTTTTCCGCCTTACCTAATAATACGTCATCCATTTCCGGTAAATTTCTTGATAACTTTTCAAGAACAGGAACCAGAAGTTTTTTCTCTACAGTTTCTTTATCTTTACAATCCACCCGTAATTTATCCGCAACCGGGAAATCCGGCATTTTTTTCAATGTTTCCATAATAAACGGAATTCCTGCTGTATTATTAGAGACATCACTGTTTACTTCATTAATAATCCAGAACAACATACGTCTGGTATAATCTGCTGTCATTTTTTTACTTATATCATTTACAATATCAATGTCATCCTGTTCAATACGAGGACGCTGTGCGTCCGGACGCGTCATCAGCAAAATAACATCACTGTCATTACTTACTGTCTCCAACATCTGCTCCCGAATATCAAGTGCCGTTGCTCCCAGACCAATTGTATCTACAAGTACTATTTTCCCGCAGTCTTTATATGGAAATGCACACAGGATATTAGCAACTTTCACTCCAAGATATGTAAAATACTTCTGCTTTTTATATTTACTGTTATACTGAGCAACATAACTTTCAATTTCCTCTGCCGGTATTTTCTTTACACTTCCAAGCAACGGAATCACTTCCGCACTATGTTCTATATATTTTTCAAGCTGTAAATATAAAGACTGTTTCTGAGCACTTGTAATATCTATTTTTGACTGCAATTGTTTCTGTTTCAGTCCCTCAATCTCATCAACTGAGTCTATCTCATAAACATCTTTTCCAAATATTTCACTCAGATATTTATTCACAATATCTTTATATTCTTTTCGTGTATAAAATGTAATTTCCGCAGTTACAGTATCATCGCCGGAATTTGTGATAATTGATTTTGCACCTGTACAGTCCTCTCCATTCGAAGAGGGAATGATTTCTCCAGAAAGTCCACTTATATTCTGCATTACAAGGCTTTTTCCCTGTCCTGCACGCCCTACAAAACTAATGTGTATCTGTTTTCTTGAAAATCGGATTTTCAACTGTTCCAGTAAATCCTGAACATTATCATAATAATTATGAAATGTTGCTGTATCAATTGTCCTCAATTGTTCAAAAATAGTAAGATTTTCTTTTGCTATGCAGACACTGCTTTCAAGATTTTTTTCGAGCATTTCCTGACATGTGTTTTCCAGATCCGCAACCACCTTATTTATTTGGGTTAATCGTTGCTGCATTTGTATAATCTGCGGTATTTTTTCCTGCCTTTTTTTCACTATCTCATTAATTTTTTCGGCTATATCCATATTAAATCTCCCTCCCATTTTACTATCAAACGAATTTTCTACATCCGTTTCACCCTGAGAACTATTTTCCAATTCTCAGATTTTCCTCATACTTAATCCGTTTTCCGATATACTATTTGATAGTTTTAAATAATTTGTATTTACGATAATAATTTTACGTCTTTTAACACCTATTGTAAAGTAATTTGTCGAAATATTATTAACGTAATATGGAATTAAAGGAGATGCGAAATTGTTTGATGTATTAGAAAAAATAACCTCTTTACGGGAAGAACGGGGATGGACAACATATCGTCTTTCCAAATTGTCCGGTATTCCACAATCTACTATTTCCACGTGGTACCGGAAAAATCTTATGCCACCCATAGACAAACTTGAAATTATATGCCAGACCTTTGGTATTACTCTAGCAGAATTCTTTAATGATACAGATGTTCTGGTTTCCATGACTGAAGAAGAAAAAAATATGCTGTCACAATGGAATCTGCTGACTCCTGCTCAGAGAGCAGCTGTGATAAATATTATCGGTCTGCTACTGTCCAGTGATTGAACCTTCCTTGGACAATAGCAATTTGAACTTCAATATTTTTCTTTTCCTTCATTGCTTATTATAACTTACTCATCTTTTCATTTCATTCACTGGCAGTATATATTTAATGCATATTGATCTATTGCTGCCCGCATACTGATATTCACAAAATGTTTTAACAGGATATATCCAAACCCCATTGCCAGAAAAAATAGAATACGGTCAAGCAGATATTCTTAATTGAAGCAGTGTTTACTTGATTCGATTAAATTCTCATTATCAAAGAATCACGACCACCGGCTTAGCTGATGGTCGTGATTCTTCTTATACCAAAAGATTTAATTCAAGATAATAAACTATCCCGTTTATTATCCGCTCTTTTTTCTTTCTTCTACTTTTCTATAATTTTTTTATTTAATAAAAGTGTGATTGTGGATAAAATCCATGTGTAATCGTAGTCTCATATTTGTCTGCTGAAGACCACCCAATAAGTTTCTGATCACAATAGGATTTCTCAGTGACCTTAATTCCATTTCCGGAAACTACAAATGTCAATGTATGTCTTTCTCCATCTGAACATGTAAATTTAGCCGTTGCCTTCTTTCCGCTTGAATCAATAATTGCAGTAATATTGTTTCTATCCATCTTAGGCATATGTATAGAAACTTTCATTTTGTTTCCACTGATACTTGTAATATTCAAATAGAATCCACCATTAGAAAAGGCCCATAATTTTTTCACTTTAAACTTTACCGGATTCTCAGATACGCTGGTTTTTGTATTCAATTTCGCATTTCTGTTAGCTGTTGTATTATCATATAAGACAGGTGCCTTTTTGTATTCCGCCCCACCAGTCAGATTTTGCAAAATGTTCTTGTAAGATTTAAAACTAATTGCTTTACCAGTTCCGTTAAAGTAAATAGTATTTCCTGTATATCCGGAATAAAGTCTTTCTGCTTTTTTTGATACTTTTCTCCCTGAATATTTCAGATATGTATACACTGTACTTCCATATTTCAATCCCGTTCCAACATTAACAAATACACCTTTTGAGGCATATATCTGTCCCATTTTATAATATCTGTCAAAAGAATAAATACATTTGACTTTTCCATTCACGTAACTATATAATTTGTAATCGTAATTGTAATTCCATTTTTTTGTACATACATATAATTCCGGAATTGAATCATTATTGATATCAGTCAGTCCAAATTTTAAATTAGAAGGTGCGATATAAGTACTTCCGTCCCAATTTACTGATTTTGATAAAAATGCCGCATAAGCTTTCTTTGCAGTCGATGCTGAAGCAGCCTGAACCTCCTGTGAATTTATCTGGAATATCCCTGATACTGTTAATGTCATCACTGATATCCATATTAAAATCTTTCTTATAAAATCTTTTTCTCTACTCATTTTCTATTGCTCCTTTATGCAAATTCCGGCAGATAAAATCATCCACTTTGCCATTTAGTTAAATATATAAACCATTATCTGCTATAAACTTCTTTGCATCCTGTATTGTTTTATTAACAGCATATTCATTTACAATATTATTATCTGTAACCTCATCTTTAAATACCAGCTTAGTTTTACACATTTTAAAGAGCAGACCTACCAGTAGCATTGTATTTTCTGTAATAGTCCTTTCTTCTTCTGTAAAATCCTCCCAAAAAACTTTTCTTTTTTCAACAACTATCCTCTTTAGTTTTTCGAAATGTCTTTGATAACATGCATTTACCGTAATCAAACTATTATTAAAGTTCATTGCCACACAGTAAAGTTCATTTAAATAACTACATATTTCATTTACCTCATTTTCCGCTTTCAGCATCTGTGCCCATGCTTCATCAGCTTTATCAGACAATGAACCACCCACAATATTAAAAATAACTCCACCTACCAGCAATCCAACTCCTAATGTTGATGCACCTAAAATTGTACTTCCAAGTGCCATTCCACCGCCTCCGGCAGCTAATGATCCTCCGCCAAGTGCCGCTAATGTAGCATTTGTGGCAACAACACCTGAAAGACTTGCTATCGCAGTTCCTGTAGATGCTGTTCCTAAAGCCATTACCGCAGCTGTAGCAGCACCTGCCGCCGCAAATCCTCCTGCCGTTCCAACAGCAGCACCTGTAATACCTCCCAGAAGAACACCTGCACCAACTGATACATTCTTTAATTCTTCAGCATCATATTTCGGTAATTCAACGTCATTCTTCTTATATCCTTTAAATTCTGGTCTTCCCTGAATTCTTTCAAGTACATCTGAAAACTCTTTAAAATAGTCAGTTCTCTTGTTCCTACTTCATCCATTTTGCTACAGGTAATTCTGTTTTTACTTTCAAATTTTTCAATATTAACTTTATGTCGCGACTCCGCCCTTTTCATCGTATCATTTGCATCCTTCATCTTTGATGCACCTCATATAATAAGTTTGTAAGCAAGAAAAATCGCTTACAGACTTATTGTCTTTTTATGGTATAGAGGTAAGGACATCTAAGAGGTACTCCCCTCTTCCCTATTCCCATCTATACAGTTAATAGTTACATTTTCATATCGTTTATCCTGTGATAAGATATCAGCAGAGTCTGATGTCCGAAGGCACTGCTTCCGCCCCTTGTATCAGGTGTTTCCAAAGCAAATGCTGTGTTAAGCGCTTTAAATGGCGGGCCGGTAGATGTGCTGATCCTGGACTCCAATCTTGCTATAAGTGAAGATATGCCTTCACAGGAGTAATATTTTATGCCTGCATCTCTATAATAGGAAACCAAAAATACCCTTCCGTCATGTCATACGAAAGGGTATTTTATTTCAGACTATTTTATTTTTTGTAAAGCACAAACGCCTCATATGGATTCAGGATGATTTTCCTGTCAAATACTTTTCTTCCCATGTTTGTGATCAGGCACTGAGTTTCTTCTGTGAATGTTTCCGGAAGTTCCATTTCAGCCTCCTGCGCACTGAAATTACATACTGTGAGCAGCTTCTCTGATCCAAGCTTTCTTATGTAAGCGAATATCTGGTCATGGTCGCGGTACAGAGCCTCAAATTCTCCGTACACAATGATATCCATTTCTTTACGCAGACGAATCAGCTTCTGATAATAATGGAAAACAGAGTCCGGATCTTTTAACTGATCTGCTGCATTGATCTGCTGATAGTTTGG
>CAKVMU010000012.1 GCA_934773085.1 uncultured Candidatus Melainabacteria bacterium | reverse complement strand
ATGCAGCTAAAGATTCGCACAGAATACTGTTAGGTACGCAAATCTTGTTATAAGGGTATTTTGGAGTCTTGATTTTTACCCCCAAGCTCTAATAAAAAAACTTTATATAAGTGCGATTTTGTTACCTGCTGAGTAGCAGGTGGGTGAGTGCCTTAGAGTATCCGTTTCCCGCTGGCGATTTTGTATCGACGGGTATACTTCAAAAACTATAGAGCTTACTCTCCCTTTTAGTAAAAAATGTAGGAACAAAATAAACACCTATATAAAGTAATAATATTATTACATATATTTATTGTCTTTTCAATAGCAGGATGTCTGTGCTACAATCCACTTATGAAAGATTTTTTATTGAGAGAAATTGTTGGGGATAATTTAGTGCCGGAACTTGCAAAGATTGGTTTCGATGAGTCCTATCGAGCTAAGGCGGCAAATAAATACAGATATAAAAACTTCAAAATATATCCATTGAATCCGGCACAGGCAAATATTTTAAAGCAGACGGCTTTGTCAGTTGGAGCTGATTGCGCAACTCATAGAAACGTTATTACCGGAAAAATTGAAGAGTCTGCGGCGATACTTGGAGGAAGTGTTTCTGAATTGCGATTAATTTCTCAAAAACTGAAGTTCCAACCGTTTTCTTTATCTAAGTTGGCGGATAAAATTGAAGAGTTGTTGAATGCAGACCGGAACAGGAAAACTAAGATTGTCGGGATTTTAAATGTTACACCGGATTCTTTTTCTGACGGCGGCTTATATACGGATTCTGACAAAGCTTGCAGACATTTAGTTCAGATGATTGAAGACGGCGCTGATATGATTGATATTGGTGCGGAAAGCACGAGGCCACAAGCAGAGGATGTTTCTGTCGCCATTCAAATTGAAAGATTAAAGCCGGTTTTGAGCTTTTTGGAAAAAGAAAATTTGAAAACGAAGGTAAGTGTTGATACGAGAAGCTCAGAGGTGGCGAATTTCGTCCTGAATATGGGTGTGCATTTTATTAATGATGTGTCAGGATTTGATTATGATGCAAAAATGCCAGAGGTGATTGGAAGATATGGCGCAGGAGTTATTTTACAACATTCCAAAGGTACTCCGAAAGATATGCAGGATAATCCAACTTATGATGATGTAATCGGAGAGATATACGATAGTTTGAGAGATAAAACGGAACTTGCTAAGTCATTTGGGATTGAGGACATTATTGTTGACCCTGGTATTGGATTTGGGAAAAAACGGGAAGATAATTTTGAAATCTTGGATAAGATTGAAGAGTTTTACGGTTTAAATTATCCTGTTATGGCTGGTGTTTCCAGAAAATCTTTTTTAGGGGTAAAGGCTGATGATAATTCTCTTAAAGACTCTTTGACGTTGGCTGTGTCATATCCTCTTGTTAAAAGCGGGGTTGATTATTTGCGGGTTCATAATGTGAAACTCCATGCTGAGCTTATAAAATTAGTAAATTATAATTGCCCGCTTAGCTAATTTTCATTTTTTCATTATCGGTTAACATAATTATATCAAAGAGGAACTGGTAATGGGTATAGCGAAAGATTTGTTGATTAACAGCTTATTTATTTTAATGATGTTTGCCTTCTTGGTATTGTGTAACAATACCGGTACGGTCGTTTTAGTTTTATCAGCGTGTTTGTGTATGATAACAAACTATGTGAATAAGTATAGTCGTATCAAGAATGAGATGCTAAAACAACGTGAATATTTTATAAATACTCTAAGTCATGATTTGAGAGTATCAACATTGGCTCAAATTAGAGGATTAGATTTGTTGAAAAATGATGAAGAGCAACAGGAATTGGTTTCTAATATAAAAGATTCCTGCAAATATACTCTTGATATGATTACGATGCTTTTGAATACATATAAGTTTGAAAATGGTGAACAAATCTTAAGCTATGAAGAGTTTTCGTTGGGAGATTTGATAGAGCAAAGCTGTCATGATTTATCGGAAATAGCCGGAGAAAAGGGGGTTGCTATCCATCTTGATAATGAGGCAACCGAATTTGTAAATGCTGATAAATCCGGTATTTCAAAAATGGTATTGTGCTTGCTTACTACTGCTATATTGAATTCAGATAGGGATAGTGAAATCAAAGTTTTTATAAATAAATTATATAATAATTTTGAGGTGACGATTTCTTATAAGGGGGTCGCATTAACAGATGAAGAGTGCAATAGAATGTTTTCGAGCGGTTCAACTTTTTCAACTGTTGGTCACGGAATAAGAATGCATTTTTGTAAAAAAATGCTCGACTTTCATGGGGGAAATATCAAAGTGTTCAATAACGGAGGTGTGAATTCGTTTACATTCACGCTGCCTGTACAAACAGCTAAAAACACTGCTGAAGTACCATTAGAGTCTCTGGTGTAGGAATTTGATTTTTGATTTTCTTTTTATATTTTGTAAACAATTTTAATAATTTTCAGAAAATAGGGTAGAAAAATTCTGAAAAAATGTTAAGATGGAAGTAAGGGTTGTGAAGAAAAGTAGATAATTTTTTAAGGGATTATGTAAATTTTTTTTAACCAACAACAAAAATTAGTAAATTATTTACATTTACTGGTTTTATCAGCTATAAGGTTTAGAAGGAAAAAGCGTGCAAGATAACAAAATAGCTAACAGTAATAAAAATGTAAGCAATATTAACAACTTGAAAACTGTAACATCACCTATTTCGCAGGAAAAATTAGTTTCAAAAGTTAATGCCCTAAATACAATATCAGCATCAACAACAAGTGCAAATCCGCATAACATTGTTTTTAATGCGGAAAAAGGTTCTACGCTGAATTATAAATATGTTGTGGACGAGCTGGTTAATCTTGCTCCGGTTAGTAATGTTTCTGAATTTTGCAACCATATGTATTCAATAATACAAAAAAATATTGAATCACATTTCTTTGCAGTAGGATTATACAAAGAAAAATCTAACTGTATGAATTTACGTCTACAGGACAAGTTGGGAAATAATTATTCCACAAAGGTATTTTTGAAAGATGAAGATTGTCCTGTAATACAAGTTTTTAACGAACGTATTCCGAAAATCGTTGAGAAAGAAAATTTCTTGAATATGCCATATTTCAAGGATTATACAACGGCAATTATTCCGTTGGTATCAGTTAACAAGTGTATCGGTGTTTTGATTGTGGAAGATGCTTACGCCCGTCAAAATGTCGTTATTTACTCTCTGTTGGCTAATTATATGGCTCTGTTTATTCATAACTTCTATTTATTGGAAAAGAGTGAAGGGTATGACAATACAGATAATTTGACCTTGCTATACAATCACAGAGGTTTTCAGGAAATTTTAACAAAAGAACTTGCAAGAGCTAAGACAAACAAGCAAAGTTTGTCTGTCGTTATGATGGATATTAATAATATAACAAAGATAAACAGAGAATTTGGTCACGCAAAAGGGGACGAAGTTATCAAGCTTGTTGCGGAAAAAGTTCGCCAAAATATTAGAGAAGGTGATGTTGCAGGTCGTTATGGCGGGGATGAAATCGCAATCATTTTGCCGAACACACCATCAGCGCAAGCAAAATATGTTGCTGAGTATTTGACCTACACTCTATCTTGTTGCTTTATTGATGACATTGGTCCGATTAAGGTTTCTGTAGGTTTATCAACTTATCCAGAATGTTCTGAGGATAAAGAAAAACTCTTGATTCTTGCAGAACAGGCAATGTATATTTCACAGGCAAAAGGGTACAAAGACGGTATGTCAGCGATTATCAGTTCTTCAGACTTTAATTTCTGGGATGATGTTGCCTTGAAATCATATGCAGAAGTTATATCAAAACGTCACTCACAATTGGGTATCAATTTTGAAGAAGAATTGATTGCACAGTTTAACACAGATCATAACAAATCAGAAACTAAGATTTGGGAAATTGCTACATCATTAGCAGGTGCAATTGATGCAAAAGACCCGTATACAAAAGGTCATTCAACCTCTGTGTCTAAGTTTTCAGAAGCTTTGGCAAGAGCAATTAACCTGCCTGAAAAAGAAGTTGAAAGAATTACTTTGGGTGCTTTGTTGCACGATGTTGGTAAAATTGGTATTCCGGAATCTATTCTTAAGAAGGAAGGTCCTTTGTCAGACGATGAATGGAAAATTATGAAACAACATCCGGTTATTGGAACCGAAAAGGTTCTGAAACCTAACCCAAGTTTGAGAGACTTGATTCCGATAGTGAAATATCACCACGAACGAGTGGATGGAAAAGGCTATCCGGATGGGTTAAGTGACAAAGACATTCCTTTGGCTGCAAAAATTGTTGCGATTGCGGATACATATCATGCGCTTATTAGTGACAGACCTTACAGAAAAGGTATGAACATCGAGAAAGCTATTTCTATACTAGAAGAAGGTGCCGGTAAACAATGGGATGAAAATCTCATCAGGACCTTTGTTCAAATAGCACCTTCTCTTGGAGTATAAAAATATTTATTATTTAGCGTAACGTAAGAATATTTGTTCTTTTGTTTGCATAAGTTCTTCAACAATAAGCCATTGTCCGTTTGATTGTTTCTGTACAATCATGTAAGTTTTGAGTTTGTATGATTCACCGGACGGTTGTCTTAAAGATGAAACTTTGTATCCGTTAGAAACCGGAGTTACGACAATATTTGTATATGTGTTCTTGTAGTGTCTGAGTTTTGCACCGGCTTGACCGATTTTCATTTGTTTAATATAAGTTGCTGTATCGGTGTAAACGTTAACAGTTGAACCATCCGGTTTTATAACCTGACGGATGATTTTAGCTTTTGGAGAATACATAGATGCAACTTCAGAGCTGTATGTATTTGCAGCATTAACATATTTGTTGAAGAAATTTAACGCTTCTTGATGTCCGTCTGCGAGTGCAGCCAGAGATACAAATGCAAATGCTATAAGTGTTGATAATAATTTTTTCATAAGTCTATAATCCTTTATACGTTAGGTAAATCGCCTTTAACTTCGGCTACTGAGTTACTATTCAGTCCGAAAACCGTGTGTAAGATTTCTACTGCATCATTAGCACGTGATTGTTCTACAAGACAGCTGATTTTTATTTCACTTGTCGAAATCATTTTAATGTTGATGTCCATGTCTGCAAGTGCTCTGAACATTTTTGCAGCAATCCCAGGGCGGTCAATCATTCCGGCTCCGACAATTGAGATTTTAGCGATGGTGTCATCAACATAAACATCAGAAAAATGAAGCTCAGTTTTAACCTTCTTAAGAATTTCAAGGGTTCTGTCTAAGTCATTTTTGTCTATAGTGAAAGCTATATCATTGGTATTCAAATCTTTTCTTGCATAAGACTGAATAATCATATCTACAGAAATGTTTTCTTTTGCCAAACCGTCAAAGAGAACGGCTGCTGTTCCTGGACTGTCCTGAACGTCGCAAACAACGATTCTCAATTGAGATAAATCCGCAGCGACTCCGGTAACAGGTCTGTGTAATTCCATCTTTTCGACTCCTACTATTAAAGTTCCTAAATTATCTAGTTTAAAAGTACTTCTGACTCTTACCGGCATGTGATATTGAGTGGCTGCTTCTACAGCTCTCGGGTGAAGTACGTTTGCTCCGACACGAGCAAGCTCAAGCATTTCTTCATATGAAATTTCTTTAAGTTTAGAAGCATGCGGAACAATTCTCGGATCCGTTGTGTAAACGCCTTCAACATCCGTATAAATATCACAACGTTTAGCATTAAGAGCTCCTGCAAGGGCTACAGCGGATGTATCTGAACCTCCTCTGCCTAAAGTTGTGATTTCCAAATCATCAGTTACTCCTTGGAATCCGGCAATAACTACAACTTTTCCTTCTTCCAAATTGTGAAGAATTTTATCTGTTCGAATTTCAAGAATTCTTGCTTTTGAGTGTACTTTTTCTGTAATGATTCCGACTTGCATTGCGTTCATACTTACAGCATCGCATCCTTGAGCTTGCAGCGCCATCGCCAACAGGGCAATAGACACCCCTTCACCAGTTGAGAGTAACATATCCATCTCTCTTGATGACGGGTGCGAAGAAATCTCTTTCGCCAGCTTTGTTAGAATGTCTGTAGTATGTCCCATTGCTGAAACAACAACGACAACATCATTGCCAAGGTTCTTCTCACGAATGACAGCTTTTGCTACATTCTTTATCTTGTCAGTATCTGCGACTGACGTTCCTCCAAATTTTTGAACAATTATATCTTTCATTACCATTTATATCCTAAACCGGTCAGTAATTATTATATATTTAAATAACGACTTTTACAACAAAATGTTCACAAAAATTTTCTGTAAACTTTTGTAACATATATAGCAAAAAAGTTTTTTCTTGTTTTTTGATTGATTACGTGCAAAAGTAAAATACTAAATAAGGAGAATAAACGTATGAACATTAAAGCAGTTGAACTTATGCAACCAGACAAAAATACAGCACTTGGGATAAAAGCAAAATCAGCGGTGGCAGAACCTCCGGTAGTAAGCCAACCACAAACTAGCTTGAACGGATTGCAGGCGCAGGGGATGAACAATGTAGCATTTATGGGTAAATCTGCTATGTTGAATAAATTAAAAGGTAATGCACTTGGTGCAATGATGGCATTGGCAGTGTTGGGTGGTGCAGGTATGACAACAACAAGCTGCTCAGATACGATTATTTCGCAAGAAGTATCTGTAGATATGACTGCTATTAATGCTGCATACCAACAAATGTTGAAATTATATCAACAAATGATTGAACAACAACAAATTACAAATGAACAATTTGTAAAAATGAATACATATATGCAAGAATTGTTGCAAGAAGTTAAAGATGGAAACTTAACAAGCAAAGAATTCTATGAAAAAGCTTATCAATATATGGTTAATGACGAAAATGCACAAAAATTGATTCTTAACCAACTTATTAAAAATGGTAACTCACAAGAAGAAGCTAACAAAATTTTGCAAGATATCTTGAATAAGGTAGATGAAGGTCAAATGAGTTATGAAGAAGCTTTGAACAAGATTTACTCAATATTGGGTTCAATTGATGGTAAATTGGATGTAATTATTGGTAAACTTGATAAAGCTATCGAGGGTCTTGACAATAATAACTCTTACATGAAGGCTCAGTTGGAAGAAATTAAAAATTACATAAAAACTAACAATGAAATTTCTGCAGATCAAAAAGAAATCTTGGAATCAATTCTTGTTAATGTTAATAAGTTAGGTTCTAATGATGAGATTATGAACGCTCTTAATACAATTACAGAAGTGTTAAGAAAGTCAATGGCTCAAGACAAGGAAATGGATTCTCAAACTCACGCATTGTTAAAAGAAGCCTTGAATTACATTGCAGCAGTCGGATTCGAAATGAACAGAAACTTCGGTAACCTTATCAATGAAGTTAAGAATGGAAATGTGAAACTAGATGAATTAACAGCATTAGTTTCTGAATTGAAAGCATTGGTTGAAAAACGTGGTCAGGAAGGTAAAGATCTTGGCGACCAAATCCTTAACTACATTGCAGCAGTTGGATTTGAAATGAACAGAAACTTCTCCGCAGTTCTTGAAGCTATTAACAAAGGTGCTCAAGGTTCAGATAGTATCAAAGCATTACTTGAAAAAATTATTGCAAACCAAGACAACAACAGAGATGCAATTATTAAAGCAATGGGCAATATCAAAATTGATGGTAGTAATATTGATCTTTCAAGCTTGGAAGCCATGATGAAAGAACTTCTTAAACAATCTAAAGCGAATGGCGAAACCCTTGCAAGCATTGATGGAAAAATGGATTTGATGAATGTTACAGCGAAGGCAATTCTGTCAAATCTTGAAAAAGAAGCAGGAAAGAATGACGTACGTTATGAAAACATCAAAAACTTGTTAGAAAATATCAAGAATAAAGTTGGTTCTTTGGATGGTGATGAATTACTTGGCAGACTTGATAAAGTTCTTGCAAAACTTGATGAAATCAAGGATGCAATCCAAAACCACAAAGTAACAGTAGATGTTACAGGTAAAGTAGAATGCAAATGTGATTGCGGTAGGAATCACGAAGGTATTCTTGGTGAAATTGAAGACTTGATGAAATAATCAATCATATGAAAAAGACCGAGGTGTTACACCTCGGTCTTTTTTTGTTGTTTAAAACAAAAAAAGAGGCAGATTTTCTGCCTCCTATATTTACAAAATAAACAACCATTGTCTTACATCTGTATTTTTATTGTTCGATAATCTCTTTGTATTCTTTACCAGTGGTTTTCTTCAACATTTCGATAGCTTCTTCTTTAGTTGAGCCAGAAGCAGTCGTATTATCACAACCGTCTGCTGCGACCCATTTAGATTCGCCCTGAACTTTTGTTAACTTGATATCGTCTTTACCGACTTCTTTTAACTGAGATTTGCCGTTACCTGAAACTTTTTGTTTTTTAACTGTTCCGTCTTGTCTTTCAGCTCCGTTAATAGAAGAAGGAAGTTTTATTGTTTGAGGAAGGTTGCCACCATTAAGAAGTTTCTTCAAAACTTCAGCATCTCCGTCAGCCAAAGCAACTTTCAAAGCTCTGATAGCTCCGTTTTTACCCCACAAGCCACCGCATTTTTCAATTAGGTCAGGGTAGTAAGCTTCAACCAAACCTTGCCAAGTATCGCCATATGTTGTGTTATGGATTTTTGTCAAATCTTCTGTGATTTTTTTATCTTCAGTTTTTTCTTCTGTAACAATTGCTTTGCAGTCTACGCCTTCTTCGCATTGTTCTTCTTTTTCTGTTTTTGTTTCTGTCACTTTGTCTGTAGCGTATAATGAACCACCTTTAAGTTCGGCACAGTTCATGTTGCTGCCGACACCGGCGATTTGTTTCATCATTGAATCATATTTTGCAGCATCCAATTTTCCGTTTTCATCTTTGCATAACTCTGCAAGAGCGATGATTGCGTTAGCTTTAGCTTCCGGATATCTTTCTTTAACATATTTTTCATATTGTTCAAAGTCTGTATATCTTTCATTTTTGAAATCAAAATCAGCAAGTGCGATACAAGATTTTTCAAATTCTTTACCTTCGCCAAAGATTAGAGCAAGTACTGCAGATGCAAGAATACCTATGCCTGCACTCATTAGAGTGTTAAGAGCTCTTGGGTCTTTCAAAACTTCTTGACGAATTCTGATTCCAACTTGACCGTCAGTCAAGTTTACTGTATCAGCTGTGATGCCTTGAGATTTCAAATCTTCAATGATTTTAGAAGCTTCGCTTGATGCCATTGTTATGTTTACAGTTTGAGTAACGTTCAATTTGGCACTGCTCAAGAATCCTGCGATAGCTGCCGGAACGGTTCCTAACGGAAGTGCCTTTGCTAAAGCTTTGCCTCTGTCATTCTTTTCTCTGTCGATAGCGCTAAGTTTCAATAATTTTTTAACTTCGCCTTCAGAGAAATCTTGACCGGTAAGTTGTTTCAACTCAACTTGGATATTTCTTAATTCACTTGCTTCAATATCTTTTGATTGGTTCATAACATAGTCATAACCTGCTCTGTATAAGATTTTTTCAGCTAATGAACGAACGTTATAGCTTCCGTCTTCATTTTGATGTTCGTAAAGGTATGAACGATTAAGTTTTTCGTATAACTTGTCACCTAATTCGTCTTTCAAATATTTTTCGCTAACTTGTCCAAGATCTACATAGTTAGATTCATATCTGTTGTGTCTTGCAGCGGTCTTTTGAGAGCCTTTTTGTTCTTTGATAGTTTTAGCGGCTACTTTATCACCTTTTGCAACTTCAGATTTTAGTTCTTTTTGTACATCTTTCAGAGTTTCACCTTTTGTAGTTTTGATTCTTTCATCATGAACGATTTTAGAATCACCTGCGATGTATTTTTTTAGTTCATCAAATGCTTCATCTGAATAGTATGATTCGTTTTTCAAACCACGTTTTTCCATTTTGTTCTTTACAGCATCTTCCAATTTTGTAAAGTTAACGTTTTCACCTTGTTCAGCTTTTGCTTCTTTGTAAAGTCCAACTAAAACATTTGCTTCCTTTGCAACTTGTTCTGTTTTAGCCATTTTTACAACTTGATCCAAAACATCTTCTTGGAATTTATCTAATTTGTCTTGTTTTTTGATTTCTTTTTTAATGCTTTCAATATCTTCTTTAGAATTGTAATCTTTTGCAATTACTGTATTTACGATTTTTTCAACATCAGCAAGAGTTGATGCATATTCAGGATTCTTGAATTCAGCTTTCAACGCTGCCATCAAATCTTCCGGAACAAGCTTTTGAGATTTTGCATATTTTGTAATAGAATCTTCAACTGATTTTCTTGCTGTTTTATTTTTAGGAGTCTTAACTTCTTTTTCAACTTTAGCTTCTGTAACAGGAGTTGCAACAGTTGCTTCGCTTGGGTTAGTTACATACAAGCCCATTGCTTGATTAAAATCTTTAGCAGAAATTCCTTCTTTTACAAGTGCTTCAGACTTGAATACGCTGAACTCTTCTTTATCAAGAGAGTTATTGTTATCCTTATCAGCAGTGTATGCCAATTTTTTAAGTTCTGCGTTCTTAATTTTAGAAATGTCAAGACCCATAGTAATATTCTCCTTTAATAAATTAATCCTCGTGTTTATATAAAGTTTCTATATTTTTGAAAATTGCCTTTTTTGAAGAAATATATTAACAAAACTTAACATGTATTTACGAGAGCTGCTTCTCAATGAAGTCAGTAAGTGCTTCAACAGAGCGTTTTGACAGAAGTTCATTTTTTAACTTTTTATTTTTTCGTTCTTTTTTAGGAAGTTCAATTGGTGGCACAAGAGCCCAGTTTGAGTTTGTCGGTTGCAGAGAATACTTGCTCTCTAAATGCTGTGAATCTGTTATGTAGCGTGTTAATGCTCCAAGAATCGTTTCTTGTGGAAGTATAATTGGTTCTTCGCCAAGAATTCTTTTTGCCATGTTGATTCCGGCAAGCATACCTGTTGCGATAGACTCTGTGTAACCTTCGGTGCCTGTTATTTGTCCTGCAAAAAACAGGTTTTTGCGTTCTTTTGTTTCCAAAGTAGGATTAAGAACCTTCGGGCTGTTTATGAAAGTATTTCTGTGCATAACACCGTAACGCACGATGTTTGCGTTTTCTAAGCCGGGGATAGAGTGCAGTAGTTCTTTTTGCGCTCCCCATTTTAAGTTTGTTTGAAATCCGACAAGGTTGAAAAGAGTTTTTGCTGCGTTATCTTGTCTCAGTTGTACAACTGCGTAGTTCTTAATTCCGGTTCTTTTATCGATTAATCCGACCGGTTTCATAGGTCCGAATCTTAGCGTATCAACGCCTCTTGAGGCCAAAACCTCTACCGGCAAACAAGACTCAAAGAATTTCGCAGATTTATCAACGGTGTGTCCTTCTATACGTGGAGCATTAATCAAAATATTGTAGAAGTTTTCGTATTCTTCTTTATTCATAGGACAGTTAATATAAGAGGCTTCTCCTTTGTCGTACCTTGATGCCCAAAAGGCTTTGTCAAAGTTGATTGAATCCAATTCCACAATAGGTGCGATTGCATCAAAAAAGTGTAAATGTTCACTTTTTGTAAATTTTTGTAGGCTTTCAGCCAACTTATCGCTTGTTAAAGGTCCGGAAGCAATAATAACGTTACCGTTTGGAATTTCTGTTAATTCGTCTCGTATTAATTCAATATTTTCTTCTGTTTCAATTCGTCTTGTGACTTCTTTTGCAAAGTCTTCTCTGGAGATTGCAAGTGCATTTCCTGCCGGAACAGCGTTGTTTTGAGCGATTTTGATTAATTCTCCGCCAAGAAGCTCCATTTCTTTTTTTAATAATCCGCTAGCGTTTGTTATGTCCGAAGAGCCAAGGCTGTTGGAACATACGAATTCCGCACAATCTCCGCTTGTGTGTGCGCCGGTTGTTTTGTTTGGACGCATTTCGTATAGTTTTACCTTAATTCCTCTTTTTGCAAGCTGTAGAGCTGCTTCCGAACCGGCAAGACCGGCTCCGATTATTATTACTTCGTTGTTCATTGTGTACCTGTTGTTGTTTAGTCTATTTTTCCTACTTGGTTTCTGCCGTGTTCTTTAGCATAGTATAGTCCTTTGTCGGCAACTTCAATTAAATCCTGTGCGGTTTCCGCATTATCCGGATAAGTTGCAACTCCAACACTAATTGTAACGTTGCCGGTTTCTGTTGCGTTTAATTGGAACGGTCTTTCTTCAACAGCGTGAAGGATTCTGTTTGCATTAAACAATGCTTCTTCGGCAGTTGTGTTAGGGAGAATTATACTCATTTCTTCTCCGCCATATCTGCAAACATAATCTGTTGTACGAGAATTCTTTTTGAGTGTTTGTGCAACTTGTCTGAGAACGGCATCTCCGGCTTGGTGACCGTATGTGTCATTGAATTTCTTAAAGAAGTCAATGTCGACAATGATTAGTGAGAACGGTTGACTGTAACGTTTAGATATCTCAATTTGCTTTCTTAAAGTGTCTTGGAAATATCTGTGGTTATACAATTCGGTTAAACCGTCTATTGTTGCTAGTTTATATTGGTATTCAAAATCTCTTGATTTGATTATATATTTTGCCAAGAAAGAAAGTGCAAAAGCGATTATGATGGATATTGTAGGTAATACAACCGGAATCCACAGATTTTTGAGTTCCATAGCGTAATATGAAATAAACAGGTACGCTATTCCAAAAAGTATTGTTGAAAGAAGAGCGAATACTGTTGATTCGGAGAGCATTACGATTGCTCCGACAATTGCCATTACACCTGTAATAATTAATATATCAGCTAATAAGTTTGTTTGTTTTATGAAATTGTTATCCAACATGTTGTTAAAGAATGTTGCGTGAATCTCAACTCCCGGATAAACACCTTCCTGAACAGGAACGCTTTTTGTGTCGTGCAAAGCCATTGCTGTAGTTCCGATAACTACAATTTTGTCATTAAAATCTAATGAGTTTTTTCCGGAAATCATATCGTTGATAACTTTGTACATCGGATAAATTGTGTGAGAACCGCTTTGACCATACCAATTTAGGATAACATCTCCGTCTTTTGTAAGAGGTAATTGTGTGTCGCCCACAAGCAAGTTTCCTTTTGGGTCAACTGAAAAATCTTTTACGTGTTTTGATGTCAGGTAATCACTAGCTGCATCAAACGCAAGATATGGATATAATTTGCCTTTATATTCCATAATAGGAGCAACTTTTCTTATAATACCGTCGTTATTTCTGATGACGTTTGTAATTCCGACCTGAACTTTTCCGTTGAGCAAACTTGGAAGGATAGGTCTGCAATTAGAAAAATGATATTTTTTAGAAAAATCAATGTTTGATTGGTTATCAACGTTCAGTGTCAGTCGTTTTGGTAAATCGATTGGTTTACGAACTTCTGACGGTTGGTTGTCAAAATTCATTGCGGTATAAATGTTTTCATATTTATTCATTGCGTTAATTAAGGCATTGTCTGCACCACCTTCAGAACGCATTGATTTAATGAACAATAAATCAAATACAATTGCTTGAGGGTTCCCTTTTTCGATATGGTTAATCATATCAGCATATACATTTCTCGGAATTGGCCATTCGCCATACTTATCCCAAAGCATTTCAAGGCTGGCATCATCAATTGCAAGGACTACAATATCTTTATTAACAGCCGGTTGTTTGTGTAAGACTCTTAAGGATTGTCGGTAATCGAAAGAACGATTTTCGGCAACTTCGAAAAATGAAGTGATGACATTATTGAGTGTTTTGTTGTTTTGCATCAATACAAAACCAACTAAAAGCACGGCAAGTACAAGCAATAAATAGGTTCCAAAAGTGAACCATTTTGTCTTAATAAATTTTTTCACAACAACCTCTCCGCTATATTCTATTAGCAGTATAATGAATTTTCCCTGTTTTTGCAAGGAAATTGCTGCTTAGCAGCCCTTTTTCAATAAGTGCATTATTGAGTTTTAGTAACTCTGTTGAACGAAACAAGTCAACAGGATTCAACAAATATTTTAATAAACATTCTTCGTGTAAATTCATGGGATATATTCCTTATAAAAATCTTAATAGAATTTACGGTCTTAAATTGACATTTCTTTAAATATTATTAAACACGATAGTACAAACGGATGATTTTTAAGATTGTCAGCTAAGAAATCGCAATATTGGTCCGATAAAACTATAAAAAGAGGTGACATATATGTTCAACGGTTTTTATCCAAGATATGATTTAGAAGCAAGAATTCAGCACACAAAGCTTGATTCTTGGGGTTATGATATTCCTTCCGCTCGTATGAACAGAGTTGAAGAACCTTCTACTGCGGATTTTTCCAGCGTAATGTCCGGATTGGTTGAAAATCTTAATACGGATATGAATGCGCCGGATAACTTGTTAAAAGACGTTATGATGGGGAACGAAAACGTTGATGTACACGACGTTATGACCGCAATGTCCAAGGCTGAATTAAGTATTACGGTAGCAACAACTGCTGTCGGTAAAGTCATCCAAGCGTATGATAAAATTATGCAATTGCAGATTTAGTATTCTCATAATTGCCTAAAATGTGTATAATATAAAATAGGGAAGGATATATGGATTTCAAAAAGTTAATGGAAAATAAAGTTTTGCTGGCCTCCATTATTGGCGGGGTGGTCTTTTTGCTGCTTGTATTCATTGTTTGCGGCACAATAGCAAACTCTAAATCTGCTAACAATGAAGTCGATGTATCAAATGAACCTTTAAAAGAAGATGTTGATTTGCTGACTACTGATAATTTAGGTAAAGCGTTAGAAATTCAAGCTCTTCTTGCAAGAAATAATATTGTGGCGGCTCGTGCTGTTGACGGTACAAAATCTGTTTTAAGATTAAAAAAAGGTGACTGTACTCCCGGAATGAGAAAATGTACTACTGAACAGCGTGACAGAGCTATTATGGTTATTGTTGAGAGTGGTTTGTATGACCAAAACGTAGGTTTGGAAGTATTTGATAAAGGTGACTTTACTTCAACAAAAGAAGATAAAAGAATAAGATTGGTTCGTGCGATGAATGGCGAACTTTCTCGTTTGATAAAAAGAATTGACGGAATTGAAAATGCATCCGTATTTATATCTATTCCGGAACAGACGATGTTTTCATCTATGCAAAAGCCTGTTACAGCAACTGTTCAATTGACAGTAGCTGTAGGTCAGACTATTAATATGGGAACAATCAAGGCTGTTTCGAATTTGCTTTTGGGTAGTGTATCTGGTTTGACAGCTCAAAATATTTCAATAACGGATACAAATGGACACGTATATAACAGCTTGGTTGATGCTCAGTCTGAAATGCTTCAAAGATTGCAGGAAAACGATAAATATATGCAAGAAAAAGTTCAGGCACAGTTGAATCGTTTGATTGGTTCAGGCAAGTATGTTGCAACAGTCAGCACTTTCCTTAAACAAGCTCCGGTAGAAAAATTCACAATTGAATACGATCCGGCTAAGAAGACTGCAGTTAATGAACAAACTTTCTCAGAAGGTTTGGGCGATCAGACTCAAGATGTTAATAAGAATACCAATGCTGTTAGTGTATATTTGCCAAACGGTTTGCCGGCAGGAAGTTCAGATTCTTCTCAAAACAGAAGCTATTCAAGAACTGCAAAAGAAACTCAATACGGTGTGACTAAGGTTCAAACAAATGAATATATGTCACCTGGAGTTCTTGAGGAAATATCAATAGCTGTAACTTTGGAAAAAGATGCTTTGCCGGTAGAGTTAACTCTTGAAGAGTTGAAAGAGTTGGTTGCTCACGCAGCAAGTCCAAAGGCTAGTCCAGAAAACGTTACAATCGCATTTGCGGAATCTCTTGATCCGTTTATGGCAGGTGATAAAAATGTCAAAGCTCCGATTAAAGCGGAACACGGCAACCCTTGGTGGCTTGCAATTGTTCTCTTGGCAGGTGGTTTGTTCTTCGGACATAAGGCTTTGACTCAAAAAATCAATGCTGCGAAGGCTGCACAAGAAGAAGAAATGATTCGTTTGAGAGAGCAAAACGAAGCTCAAGAAAAACAAATTAAGGATTTGAGTGTTAATGCTGCAGATTTGATTGAAAAGCAATCTCAACTTCAACAAGGTTTGATTGAACAACAAAACAGACCGATGATGAGATCTTCCGGCTCAGAAATCAGAGATGCACTGAGAGAGTTGAAACACGAATTTGACGGTGTAGATGAAGCCGAAGCAGGGGAAAAAATCAGAAGCTGGGTTGAACAAGGATAATATTCAAAACAGTTCGTTTCAAAAAAGGGTGAGGTTATATGGCAATAGAAGGGTTTGATTATAAAGGGTTTGCGGCTTCCATGTCCGAACAGGCAAAGGAGCTTGTGCCTCAAGATTTGCAGGACAGAGAGAAAGAATATATTGTCAAGACTCTTGGAAATTTCACTCTTCTTGCAGGGGAAGCTCTGTACAATGATACACAATTGAATCTGAATGCTGAACAAGCAGTTTTCATCACTCAGATTATTGCAGAGTGGTCTTTCCATAAATCAATTGACCTTATACATTCCGGTATCCTTCCGCAATACTGGGATAGCATTATGCAAAAAATAGCATTTACTATCTTTGAGGTCGCAAAACAGGCTGTTATAAGAAAAATCCCGCAAGATCAACTTTTGCAAGCCGTAGAACACCACGTTATTAAGGTTTATAAGCAAAGCATTGAAG
>CAKVMU010000011.1 GCA_934773085.1 uncultured Candidatus Melainabacteria bacterium | reverse complement strand
ATTTAATACCCTTGCCAGATCTTCTTCATATTTAATTCTGTCATCTTTAGTCCAAAACGATATTTTAGGCGGATAATCACTAAAATATTTGAGAAAGACATTTTTAGTACAAAGTGGAATAAAAACACCACTCTTATCCCGATCAATTATTGTTTTTCTCTTAATTGGAAATACCGCATTTTTATATCCTCGATTTGTAGTTGCATCCAAAAGAGTTAAATTAGGCAAACCTCCGATATCGTCTTCAGCATTCAAATAAGTATTAAAGTGATTAATAATTTCATTAAACAAATCCTGGAACTTTTCTTCCTCAAACTCTTCATCAAAAACTTCGATTTTTTTCTTTAGTTCCTTACCTCCAGCTATAGTTTCATCGATATATGGCCAAACATCCTCCAACCATTTCTTTCTGTCTTTTGCATCTGGCATAGTATCTTTAACTGATGCGATGTGTTCTACATCCCAATGTTCTTTTTTAAAAGAACTAAATGGAAAATATGAATCATCTTGATCATTTTGTAACATTGTCAAAATGTTATATAACAACAAAATAGATACAACCTCTTTGTCTCCATATTGTAAATCTTTTAAATTTGTTTTCTTAAAGTAATCAATTATTAAATCATCTATTTTGTTACAAAATTCAGATTTTTTCATTTGACTTGAATACACATAAAGTTCTTTTAAACCTGCTATTCGAGAATATAAAATAAAACCTATTTTATGGTACAAGACTCGTTCCCTATACCACTCATTAAATCTTTGATAATATGATTTTATTTCTTTCCAGGTGTCATTTATAACTTGTTCACTTTTCGACTTCATTTTATTACTGAAGAATCTGAATGTTGCATAAGAATCGGAGTTTTTCTTATCATCCATATCCGCTATCAGCCGAAAAATCAATTCTATTCTGTTATTTTCATCTTCCGCATTGGTTAAAAAATACCACAATTTGTCATTTTGCAATCCGTATTCAATTTCATCCCACTCTGTTGCAATCTCTATTTGTCGCAAACGAATTCTGTCATATGACTCCTTGTTATAATTTGAACTATTCAAGAACAAAGCCTTTATCAATTCTGCGTTTTTTAAACTAATTTTACCAATATTTAATCTAGTAAATATAGAAATAGTGTTCTCTTCTAGCGTTTCATACCAAACAACCTTTGTATGGAATTTAAACTTTGACCTAAAATTATTTGAATCAAATTCATTTCCCTGTTTTTCAAACCAATTAGCAATTGTTTTATATGCCTCCGATATATGAAAAAAATCAATATTTGACTCATTTGCAATAGAAGGGTCTTCTAGAAACCTTGAGGTATCCTCCCTTGTTTCATAATCAATTGAAAATAACTTGTCCTGTTTTTCTTTTTTGTAATCTTGATTTAAATAATGCCATATCAAATATATCGTAGTAAGCCTTTGTTGCCCATCAATCACTTCATATTTATCATTCATCCGCTGTTTAACAACAATAGGCTGTAAACAGTACCAAGTCTTATCTTCACCATTTTTTATTTCTCTAGGTACAAAGTCATTAATATCATTTAATAAATCAACCACTTGCTGCTCTGTCCAACGATACCCTCTTTGATATGCCGGAATATAAAAAGAATATTGAGCAAGTTCATTTATCATCTTTAATTCTAAAAAATTTTCTTCCATACCCTTAACCTTTTTTAGTTTTTATTGATTCTGCAATAATTTCACAATTTACTCAATATATTAACGTATTTACATGAAATTTGCAACATTTTAACATATTTAACTATAATTTATTAATTCGCATAAGATTTTATAATCATAATTAAACGATTAATTTTCTCTTTATATTTTCACTGCTGTTTAGGCAATTGGATTATTGCTCGTTGTAATTAAGCGAATCTGGAATAATAATTTTGTTATACGTATATGATAAATATCAATTGTTACGAAAAACAAAAAATTGTTACAAATGTCTGAAACGTAGTCGCCGCCGCCGTAGTAGTAGTAGTAGTAGTAGTAGTAGTAGCGATTTGAACGCAATTTCGTTTATTTCCATGTTTTTATAAAATATGAAGTAAACATTGTAGTTCCAAAATTAAAAAAAACAAATTAAAAATACAACTAAGCTGTTTTCTGAGGAAATGAAAAATATTAAAAATATTTATAAGGATATAATGCCTGCCGGTGTAGAAACAGGTGAAACCAAAATCACTAAGGAAGTTGCTGGTAAAAAATATACTTTTGACATATTAGACAAACACAATGTAGAAGTAAGTGTCACTAATAAAAATGGACATGAGCTTAAATTTCGTTTTGACGATGGGACTGTTATTATGAATGATGGAAAGGGTGAATACAAATTTTTTAAAGAAAAAGACAACTATAAGCTTATTATGATGGATAGAGATATTAACAGTTGTAATGTCGGAGATATAAGTTTTTATCGTATACCATTTTACAAAAGCAATAACCAAGCAGAAGTTTCATATAAAATGCCAACATATATGGATGTGACAGCATGTGGGGATGTTGATCCTACTATAATTAAATCTGACACTTGTAGCTTTTTCTCTGATTTGAAATCATATCATAGTAAGAAATATTTAAACGGTTAATTCATCTTGTAAAAAGGCACCTAACAAAGTTAGATGCCTTTTAAAATCAAGTATTCAAGATAACCCACTTGAAAAATTTTAAAAAAGAGTTAAACTTGTAATATAAGAAGGATTGAAGTAATGAGTTCAATTTCATCAATAGATACCTCCGTTTACTCCGGATTGATAGAGAGCCTAAGCGCATATTCTGGCAGAAACAGTTCTGCTAGTGCGGCTGTACCGACATCAAAAAGTTCTGATGTCGAGTCATCAATGGTTGATTTGAGTAACTATTACTCAAACATTCAGTCAGCAGATTTGCTTACTCAACTCGGTGAAAACGTTGCAAAATCAGCAGAAGATTTAGACAATGCAATGGTTTCAGCTTTAGAAAACGGATTCTCTGTTCAGGATGCCTGCAACATAAAATCTGCTCAAGCCGCATACGAAGCTAATTGTACAGTTCTTAAATCTACTTTTGAACTAAAAATATAGATGACCGGTCAAATATGGCCAACAGTTCACAAATGCAGCGATGATGATTAGTACAATTATCAGCGCAATTCCTTGTGGAGACCTAAAGTCAAAGTGGTCGTGAACTTCTTTAACACGGTCTGAATATGTATCAATAAAGTGTATGAGATATAACACAGAGAAAAATACAATATAATAAGGATTAAATTCTAAGACTACATCGTATTTTTTCTCAGTATAGCGTTGTATTATTTTCAAAACCCTATATGTCAATCCTGTCAGAATTGCGTATTGAGCAAACATGAAGAATATAGACAACAGAGTATTAAAATAAAATATATATACGAAAAGACTTATGCCTAGAAGTATTACCAACCATTTAAGCTTAAATGTATCTTTAACCTTTGTAGCCAAGTCGTTAATCGCATTATAGTTCAAGAAAAACCAAACACTGGCAAAGAAACCGAATGTCAAAATATCAATTGCCAAAAAGGTTCTGAATTCTTTGAATTTTAGATTCGGCAAATCAGGTTCTCTAAATAATGCTCCGCATTGTGAGCATTTTTCTGCATTATTTTCTATTGTATTCCCGCAAAACGGGCATTGTGTTCCTTCCATATCGTTATTCTATCATATTAAATGATTTTTGCGCAATACTCGTTTATTGGGCAGTGCTCGCAGTCCGGTTTTGTTGGTTTACAGACATTTTGACCATGTGTTACAAGTAGCGTATTAATATCTATCCAATATTTAATCGGCAACTTTTCACGCAATGCAAACTCCGTTTCCTCAGGATTCTTAGTTTTTACATAGCCTAAACGATTAAAAATTCTATGAACATGCACATCGACACATATTGCAGGTTTATTAAACCCTCGTGATAAAACTAAATTCGCTGTTTTACGACCTACACCATTAAACTTAATCAAGTCCTCAATTTCATCAGGGCATCTGCCACCGAGTTCCTCGTCAATAATTCTTGAGAGCTCAATAATCTGCTTTGCTTTATTTTCGTAAAATCCAACCGGATAAATCGCTTTTGCAAGTTTTTCAGCACTTACTTTTTTCATTTCGGCAGGAGTTTTTGCTAATTCCAACATTCGCAAAGTCGCAGGATAAGTGGTTTTATCGTTCGTCCTAAGACTCAATATGCAGGCTATCAAAACCAGATATGGGTCATTGAAAGAATCCATAAGATGCACAAAATCACTCTGCTTTTGTTTTGCATCCTTAAGTTTCTGAACTATTTTATCTATCATAAAACCACAAAATTCTTCTCTATAAGCTTGTAAAAATCTTCACTTACATTTTTATTTCTATCATTCTAAACATCTGCTACATTCTTTCAGGCGCATTCACTGCCAAAATATCAAGAGCATTTTTTAGAGTAATCTTAACAGCTGTCATCAAGCCAAGTCTTGCATTCATCAATTCTTTATCATCACAAATTACACGATTAGAATTGTAGAAAGAATGGAATTCTGCTGCAAGCTCTTGTACATATCTGCAAATCGTGTATACAGTTCTGTTTTGAGCTGACAGAATAATTACTGATTTAAACTCTTCAAGTTTCAATATCAATGATTTCGCAGTATCCGCAGTTTTCAAAATAAGATTTTTATCAAAACCGTTAATCAACTCTTCTAATTCCGTTTCTGTCATCGGAGCCGGAATTTTCTCGCCGGTTTCAGTGTTTAATCTTTCATTTATTGCGTTTCTCAAAATTGAACAAACTCTTGCATAAGCGTATTGAACGTAGAATACAGGGTTTTCGTCCGTTGAACGTTTTGCCAACTCAATATCAAAATCCAATGTCATATCAATATTACGCATTTCCATCCAATATCTTGTTGCATCAACCCCAACTTCATCAATCAAATCGTCTAAAGTAACCATGTTTTTACGTTTACCCATTCGAACTTCTTCGCCATTAATAACAAGGTTTACAAGCTGTCCAAGAAGCACTTCCAATTTATTAGGGTCATAACCCAATGCTTCCAAAGATGCTTTTACTCTGGCAACGTAACCGTGGTGATCAGCACCCCAAATATTGATTAATCTGTCATAACCACGACGGAGTTTGTCTACGTGATAAGCGATATCAGCTGTTAAATAAGTGTTAGAACCGTCTGCTTTTTTTATAACTCTGTCTTGGTCGTCACCAAATTCTGATGACTTAAACCACATAGCTCCGTCTTTTTCATAAAGCATACCTTTTGCCATAAGCTCTTTGTAGCTTTCTTCAACTTTTCCGGAGTTATGCAAATCCAATTCAGAATAGAATTTATCAAAATGGACTCTGAAGTTTTCAAGCAAAGCTCTTTGGCACTCTTCCATTTCTTTTTTTGCAAAATCGCATAGGTCTTGCAATTCCGGTTCAGAAGAGTTCGCAACTTTGCGTTCTTCTAAATATTTTTTAGCCACAGGAACCAAATAGTCTCCAGGATAAAAATTCTTTCTTTCAATCTCATCAGTAGGAAAATCTACGTTTTCACCCAACTCTTGTCCAATTCTGATTCTTAAAGAATTTCCAAGTTTTTGAATTTGGCTTCCTGCATCGTTTATATAGAATTCTTGGAAAACTTCGTGACCATAGAATTTTAAAAGGTTCGCCAACGCACTGCCCATCGCAGCCCAACGTCCGTGACCAATATGGAAAGGACCGGTAGGGTTTGCAGACACGTACTCTAGCAAAATCTTTTCTTTTTGGATATTCTGCGGTTTACCGTAATTTTCTTTTTTATCCAAAACTTCTGCAACCGCATCCGCCAATAATTCATCGTTTATTTTAAAATTAATAAAACCACCAACTACTGAGGTTGTGTAGTTTTTTTCTGAAAGATATTCTTTAACTGCATTCGCAATCATAGGAGGCGCAATTTTTGCAACTCGTGCAAGTGAAGAAACGTTCACCGCAAAATCACCAAATTCAGGATTTTTAGGTTTTTCAATTGTCAGAGAGTATTTATCTTCATCTCTCATTTGTCCTAATTTACCGGCTGCAACGGCTTCTTTAATTCCATTTTCAACTTCTTTTAGAAATAAATCTTTTAACATTATTTTCCCTCACTTGTCTACTAAGGTAAATTATAGAATAAACAGAAGGAAATGTATATTATTGAATCCCCTTAAGACTCTCCACCAATTTATTCAAAAGATTTTCAACAGAATCTTTATTCAATAATGCTGATTGAACTGTTGTATTTACAAGCAGATTAATCTCTTTCTGGTTATCTTTTTGTCTTAATTGCGGAGCGATTCGGTTAATTTGTCGTGCGCTTATAGAGCGAGCTTTTGACTCAAGTGTTGAATAGTCGTTATAAAAACTGTCATTTAACGCATTTGAGTTTGTCGCAATAACATTTGTCATTTTAGCTAATTCCAGTTGGTGTTCCTCGTTTGTCAAAAACAAACAAAAATCCAAAGCCTCCTGTTTATGAGAAGCCTTCAGCGGAATTACAAAATTCATAACAGAAAAATCGTTTTGTCCCACCGGACCTTTGATTTGTTCCTGAACATCAACATTTGCATAAACTTTCGGAGCATTTTCCTTAATCATATTCAAGAAATTTGCACCACCTTGATAAAACACGATTTTACCTGCCATAAACTGTTCAAGAGCTTCTCTGTGAGTCATCGTAACAGTTTCCGGCGGAATCAACCCTTTTGTATACAAATTTTTAAACATCTCAAATACTTGCACACTTTGTGGAGAATTAAAATCCTCCATTTCGGAAACGCCGTATTTATTCAGTATTCGAACCATTGTGTCATTTTCTGTAATCGTCGGCAAATATGAATATGCTCCGGTGTTGTTCTTTATTTTAGCAGAGATTGCGCCCAGTTCTTTATATGTTTTAGGTAATCTTATTATTCCGGATTGCGCAAACAAAGCTTTGTTATAAATAGTAATTGCACTCGTTGCATACCAAGGAATTGAATAAATTTCATCATTATATTTTAAAGCGTTAACAATTTCAGGGTTAAAATCTTTTAATTTTGCTCCGTCAATTTTCCATAATGTACCTTTTTGAGCCAAAATTGCAGAAAAATCCGGATTCAAATTTATCAAATCAGGCGGGCAATCTGTCATAACAGCCGCCAATGTTCTTTTTTCACCTTCTGAAAACGGAACATCAACCCATTTTATCTTAACATCCTGATGCACAGCCTCATAATCGTTAATAACCCCTTCTATATACGGAGCAAAGTCGCCCATTTGCAATGTCCAGAACGTAACCTCTTTAGTTTGCGGTTTTTGAGTGCATCCACACAGAAGAAAAGCTGACATCACAAGCAACAACAATTTTTTCATGCTACTTAACCTCTGTATTTAGGTTTAATTCCACATACTTAAACATATTGATAATAATTCCCGGCGGGAAGAAATAAATATCATTACAAGGTGTAATTTTAAGGATAGAATTATTCGCATCTATCCCAGCAACTGTCGCTAGGTACTTGTTTCTGGCTGCAGAAAAAATTACATAGCCGTTATTAGATTGAATTTCTTCAACATTGAATTTATTAGCAGTTACCGCTGCCAAAGTTAAATAAAACAGCTTTTCTTTGTTCACTGCATACATTTTGGTACAATTTTCAAAAGTAATATTCTGTGGAACCGTAATCGGTGGTGCTGCTTGAGTTTGCACCACACCTTCGGCACTAACAGCATTTATCGACAAGAATAAAAATATAAAAAATAACACTCTCAATTTCATAGACTTATTTTAGCATAATTTTGTTCAGAAAAGAAGTTGTTAAAACCCTGCCAATTATGGTATAATCAACACATATCATATAAGTACGGAGAGAGAAATGCTACAGGAAGCCACAAGAGCGATAAATTCTGCTTTTAACAATAGTTTTATCAAGAAATTGAGTCAATATCTTCACGATTGCGTAAGGGAAGAAGTAAAAAGTTCTACTTTCAGAAACCTCAAGGCAGACCGTGATAACAAATGGATATTCCTAAACGAAGAGGATACTCTGTTTACCCAAGGGCTTGAATACCTGAGACTTGAGGGCTCTGACCCTAAACTTACCGAACTTATGATTCAATCAGAAACAAGCCAGAAAGATAAATATTTAATCTACGGGTATTTATTTTTGGTAGGAAAAGCAAAATCCGGTAAGAAGAACGAATTTTTAACCCCGCTTTTGTACACACCATGCAGATTGGAAAGAAACGGCGTCAACATAAACTGCATGCTGACCGACGAATTTTTGTCCCTAAATACCGGTGCTTTGACCGCTCTTATGAAAAAAAGTGATGATGAAGATGAAACTGAGCAGCTGTTAGAAGGATTGTTGGATGTAGTTCCTTCTATTCCAATAACAAAAGAAAAGATGGACATCTTCTTAACAACGCTTAAATCCATCATTCCGGACATTGATATTTCAATGAATCACGAAATGGATGTAAAAGAAGATAATGTTGCAAAAGATTTTTATAACGAAAAAATAAATGCTGATAACGTTGATGAACTTATTGAGGAAGAAGAAACTTCAAAAAAAGCTCTTCCTGCATATGAAAAAATACATTTAACAAACCAGTGTGCAATTATTTTAACAAAACGTCCGTCAGTTACTGCCGGTGTTCTGCACGAATTAACACAAATTGCGGAAAAACCGAGCGGTGTATACAGAGAAACTGTTTTAAACATTATCAATGAAGAATATACTCAATCAAAACCGGTTGATACACAACAAAAAACACTTGCAGACTTCTTTCCGGTAACACCATTGTCTTTGTCAGATGCTCAACTAAATGTTATCAAGAATGTTGAAAATACAAAATTGGTTTCTGTCTTCGGCCCTCCGGGAACCGGAAAATCTCAAACCATTGTGAACTTGGTTGCACACTTAATCGCAAACGGAAAAACAGTACTTGTCGCATCTCGCATGGATAAAGCCGTAGATGTTGTTGCCGAAAGACTTAATGAATTAGGCGCTCCGTTTTTGGCGCTCAGAGCCGGAAGACAAAATTATCAGAGAGAACTAAGTATGCAACTCCAAGATTTGCTCGCTAACAAGGTTGACCTTGATGACGGAGTTGAATCTTCAATCCTCTGTGATACAGACGATATGGAAAAACTGCTAAAAACAGTTAAGGAAATGGAACAAAAAGCCGAATCCATAATCAAACTTGAAGAAGAATGGTCTAATATTGATTCTGAAATCAAGTTGGAAGAGCCGAACCACTCTAATCCAATCTTTATAAAATCAAACTTAAAAGAGGATGAAATTCGTACAATTGAGAATATCATACAAACTCTATCATCAAATCTTGAAAAATCAGGATTTTTTGCAGGATTAAAAAATCATTCTGCAGTAGGAAATTTAAAAAGAATTCTCAGACTCAACAATTTTGATGTTAATAATGAAAACCTTGCGATTCTGAGCAATGAACTTGAGTTTGCCAAACTGATTTGCAAAGCCAGAATGATTGAAACAAAGATTCAAACAACAGGAAATATTCACGTCATATCAGAACAGCTCAGAACAATGCGTAAAAAGCAGAAAAAATTGGCTGTTGATATTTTAAAATCAAAAAGAAGAGAAGCTCTTAAAGGCTTAATGAGGGATTCTATCAAAAGACAGAGACTCTTTGTACACTCAAAATCACTTGTCGAAAGAAAGAAGAACCTTCAGAACAGACTTCTTGAAACAGAAGATTTCAAACCTCTATTGGAAGCATTTCCATGTTGGTGCGTAACAACGTATGCCGTATCCGGCTCTTTACCTTTAAAACCGGGACTGTTTGATGTTGTAATCATTGACGAGGCTTCTCAATGCGATATTGCAAGCTGCTTCCCTATTTTATACAGAGCAAAAAAAGCAGTTGTTGTTGGTGATGACAAACAGCTTCCCCATCTTTCATTCCTTGAAAAAGCGAAAGAACAATCTTTCTTATCTCAATACGGTATCAATGACAGATACCAATTAATGTGGAGATTCAGAACAAACTCTATGTTTGATTTGGCGAACTACTATTCAATGCATCCGGTACTTCTGGATGAACATTTCAGAAGTTTGCCACCAATCATTAATTATTCCAACAAAGAATTTTATGGCGGAAGAATCAAAGTTATGCGCAGAAACGATAACTCTTCAAAAGTACTTGAAGCAGTTGTTGTACCGGACGGCAAAGTTGATTTTGATGCAACAAGAAACTTGCCTGAAATAGAAGCTTTAGTTAAACGTTTGCACGAAATTGTTATCGAAGATGAAAGAAAAAATCCGGAAAAACCCGTCAGCATCGGTATAATTTCTCCATTCAGAGCACAAGTTGAACAATTAAAACTTTCTGTTTCAAAGGTTCTATCAGAACATATGATGGAAAAACATCAGATTGAAATCGGTACAGCCCACACATTCCAAGGGGATGAAAGAGATATAATGCTTATTTCTTGGGCATATGCAAACAACAGTTTCCCGCAAAGCCTTGTATTCCTGCAAAAACCGAATCTGTTTAACGTTGCAATTACTCGTGCAAGGTTTAAAACAATAAACTTTATATCGAAAAATCCGAGAGAATTACCTGAGGGAATTCTAAGAAGTTATTTCGGCTTCATAGAAGAATACGAAAATAGATTCTCATTGATTAATTCTGACGAATTTGATGAAAATATTTATAAAAACAATTTTGAAAAACAAGTTGCAGATGAATTCAGAGCACTAGGTCACAAAGTTGTGTGCGGAGATGAAATTGCAGGATTGAGCGTTGATTTACTTGTTGATGATAAGTTTGTAATTGAATGTGACGGGATTGAAGATAAAACACACCCGAAAGTTTCAAATATGAAAAAACAAGCTATAATAGAGCGCTCCGGATTAAAAGTTTCCAGAATTTCGTACAGAGAATGGCAATACTCACCAAAAGCCTGCATTGACAGAATAATCAACAGTAATATGTAATAATATGAAGTACGCATTAGTTTTAGTTAATATCAAAGGGTTAGGCGTAAAAACCTTTAGCTACATAATACCGCCCGAAATGTCAGAAAAAATTCAAATTGGACAAGCGGTGTTGGTTCCGTTTGGACGTCAAGGTTTGATTAATGCTTTTGTGGTAGGTTTTTCTGACTATTTGCCGGAAGAAATTCGGGCAAAAAAGATTAACAGAATTCTGGACGAAACCCCTTTATTTTCTATCAAGTATTTAAAACTTTTGGAGTGGGTCGCAAACTACTACTGCACAGATTTTGTAACCGTTTTGAATGCAGCAATTCCGATGAAATTAATCGAAAAGAATTCAAAAACTGAACAGTCTGTAGAATTGATAAACGAGGAGTTCTCAAGTCTTACAAAAAGACAACGTGAGATTCTGGAATTGCTCAAAAAGAGTGGCAAATCCCCGTTAATTGAGTTTGAAGAACAGGCAAAAACAACTCGAGCTACAATGAAAAAACTTGAATCCTTGGGTTATGTAAAATTCAATCTGGAATACGTTTACAGAAACCCTCTGACAATATTCAAGGATGTTCCCGTTGAACCATTATATGAACTGTCAAACGAGCAAGAAGAAGTTTATCAAGGAATCAAGTCAAAATTACGTTCTCAAAAACCGATTTTGCTCCACGGTGTAACTGCGTCAGGTAAAACGGAAGTCTATTTTAAACTTATCAAAGATGTTATTGATTCCGGTAAAAATGTACTGTTCCTTGCACCAGAAATTGCTCTTGCATCACAATTAACAAAAAGATTAGCGAAAAAGTTCGGAATCAAAGATGTTGCGATTTGGCACAGTAGCATCTCAGATGGTGAAAAATATGATGTTTGGCAAAGACTTTACAACAATGAAATAAAAATTTTGGCAGGTGCCCGTTCTGCTGTTTTTGCCCCTCTTCAAAACATTGGTTTGATTATCATAGACGAAGAGCACGAAGGAGCTTACAAACAAACCAATCCGGCTCCTCGTTATGACGCCCGAATTGTGGCAAGACGTCTTGCACAATTTCACCAAGCTCCTCTTCTTCTGGGTTCAGCAACTCCAGACGTATCAACTTATTACTACGCACTGAACAATAATACTCTGTTCCAAATGCTAAAACGATTTAATAACGCTCCTCTTGCAAAGCCGGAAGTTATTAATATGCAGGAATACGGAAAGGCTGCCTACCGTGGAATCATCTCTAAACCTTTGCAAACAGAGATAAAAGAGGCAGTAGATAATGGTAAACAAGTTATTTTGCTGATGAACCGAAGAGGATTTTCAACTTACACACAATGCAAATGTTGCGGAACAGTAATAGAATGCCCAGACTGCTCTATTCCAATGGTTTGGCACTCTGACGGCAAAAAATTAAAATGCCATTATTGCAGCAAAGAAATGAGTATGCCTGATTTTTGCCCGCAATGCGGCAGTGACGCTCTTTCAAACTCCGGAAGCGGAACACAAAAAATTGAAATCCTAATAAAAGAGCTCTTCCCGGAATACAGAATTGAAAGAATTGACAGCGATATTTTGACCAAGAAAAATGCTCACATCGAACTTTTATCGAGATTCCAAAAAGGCGAAATTGATATTCTTGTTGGGACACAAATGATTGCAAAAGGATTAGATAATCCGAATGTAACGCTTGTCGGTGTAATTAGTGCGGATACAGGTTTTTCTGTTCCAGATTTCCGAGCATCAGAAAGAGGATTCCAATTACTTACGCAGGTCGCCGGACGTGCAGGCAGAGGGGAATATAAAGGAAAAGTACTGTTCCAAACATACAACCCCGATTACTACGCTTTCCAAACCGCTAAATCTCAAAACTATGAAAAATTCTTTGAAACGGAAATCAAGTCAAGACAAGAGTTCGACTACCCGCCGTTCAGTCAAATAATTAGAATTATCTTGTCCTCAATGAATAATTTCAGAGCAGAAAAATCTGCAATGGAAATTGCTCTCCGACTAAATACAATGACTGAAAAATTCGGTTTTGGAGAATATCTTGAAACTCTTGGACCAACACCTTGCATAATATCAAAAATCAACGGCTACTATCGTTTTCAGATTCTTATAAAAAATAAACTCTCTCAAAAAGGGCACGACTTTGTATCCAAATTCATTAACAAAATTTCGTTACCAAAAGATATCAAAATGGCAATCGATGTCGACCCGTTAGATATATTGTAGATAGCAAATTACTTTTTTACAAGTTTTAAATCTATTTGAACATTAGTAAATGAAAGAAAGGAATATAAGATGCAAATTCAGCCAACCAGTAATATTCAAACAAATTCTTTTAAGGCACTCTCCACTGTAAGAATACCTGTAAATAATTCAAACTCATCGAAATTATTAGTTCAAGTAGAACATAAGGGAGATTTTTATGCTCTTAAATGGCGTAAAGTCATTGTAAACACCCTAGAAAAAGGAAAAAATATTGCAACAAAAATATTTGAAAATAAAAAAACATTTATGTCTTTAGAAAAAATTGCAAAAATTAATGACTTTATTGATCAAAAAGCAGGTGTGCCAAAGGATGATCTTTCACACATCGGCATATTAATGGATACTTTTGCTGAACAATGTAAAAAATAATTAGATACTAAATAAATTAAAAAGCCGATAGAAATTTCTATCGGCTTTTTTTGAATTGCTTCAAACCTTGAACTATACGTTAGCAACAGCCTTAGGACCAGCGTTAACGATTTCTGAAGGCATATTTGGATATTTAGCAGAGAAGTTGTCTGCAAACATCTGAGCAAGTTTGTTAGCAGCTGCATCATATGCATTCTTATCTGCCCACATTCCTCTTGCATCAAGCATTTCATCCGGAACGTTAGGACAGCTTGTAGGATAATCTACGTTGAATACATCGTGGTGTTTGAATTCAATTGAATCAAATGAACCGTTCAATGCTGCTGTTACCATAGCTCTTGTGTAAGCTAATTTCATTCTCTTAGCACCTGAAGCTGCGCTTCCGCCTGCCCAACCAGTGTTAACCAAGTAAACCTTAGTACCGTATTGATCAAGCTTGTCACCCAACATCTTAGCGTAAACTGAAGCATCCATTGGCATGAATGGTTCACCGAACAATGTTGAGAATGTAGGTTGAGGTTCTGTAACGCCTCTTTCAGTTCCAGCTAATTTAGAAGTGAAACCAGTTACGAAGTGGTACATAGCTGCGTTCTTATCCAATCTTGAAATTGGAGGCAATACGCCGAATGCATCAGCTGTTAAGAATACAACAACTTTCGGAATTCCGCCTTTTGAAGGGATTTGAGCATTGTTGATGTAGTTAATAGGGTAACCAACACGAGTGTTTTCTGTCAAAGAACCATCTTCAAAATCGAATTCTCTTGTTTCAGGGTCCATAACAACGTTTTCAACCAATGAACCAAACTTGATAGCATTATAGATATCAGGTTCGTTTTCAGCTGAAAGGTGGATACATTTAGCATAGCAGCCGCCTTCGAAGTTGAATACGCCATCAGGAGACCATCCGTGTTCGTCATCACCGATTAATTTACGGTTAGGGTCAGCTGACAATGTTGTTTTACCTGTTCCTGAAAGACCGAAGAATACAGCTGTTTCACCTGTTACAGGGTCCATGTTAGCTGAACAGTGCATAGGAAGAACATTCTTCTTAGTCATAATGTAGTTCATAGTTGCGAATACAGATTTTTTAATTTCACCAGAATATCTTGAACCGCAAATAATGATTGTGTGTGCTTCGTAGTCGATAGCGATGCAAGCTTCTGAGTTTACACCGTCAACTTCCGGATCACATTTGAAACCAGGAGCACAAAGAATTGTGTAATCAGGTTCACCGTAGTTAGACAATTCTTCTGCGGTAGGTCTGATTAACAATTGGTGAATGAACAAGTTTTGGCTTGCCATTTCGTTGATAACTCTGAATTTTTGAGTATAAGTTTTATCAGCACCTGCATAACCATCAAAAATGAATACTTCTCTGTTTTGCAAGTATGCAGCGATTTTTCCTTTAATTGCATTGAATTTTTCTCTGCTGATAGGGCGGTTAACTTTACCCCATGCGATATCGTTGTGAATAGATTCTGTATCAACGATAAATTTGTCCTTAGGTGAACGTCCTGTATATTTACCAGTAGTAACAACAAGAGCACCTGTGTTGCTCAAAGAACCTTCGCCCAATCTTAATGCAGCTTCTGTCAATTGAGCAGGTGTCAAATTGCGGTAAACTGCCTTTGGAGCAATGATTCCAAATTTTTCAATACCATATGTTTCCATAATTTAGCTTCCTCCTTTTTTAAAGCATAAATGTATTCATAACAAATGTATTACAAACACTTAAAAAAAGCAACTTTTCGCCTAAAAAAAAGACGGGTTTTTACCCGCTTTTTTTAACTGTTTTGTAAACCTCTTTTGAACTCTTCCGGACGACTTGAACGAGCAAGTGCATCTTCCAGAGTGATTTTCTTTTTCAAATATAAATCTCTCAATGACATTTCCAATGTCTGCATGCCAAAACCGGAGTTTGTTTGCATAGTTGAATAAATCTGAGCAGCTTTTGCCTCACGAATAAGGTTTGCAATTGCCGGAATAACCAACATAACTTCTTGAGCCATTACACGACCGCTCTTTGTACCATCTGCTTGCAACAATGGCAACAATGTTTGAGAGAATACAGCAACCAGTGAGTTTGAAAGCTGTACACGAACCTGTTGTTGCTGACCTTCCGGAAATACGTCAATAATACGGTCAATCGTTTGTGATGCAGAAGAAGTGTGCAAGGTACCAAACACCAAGTGACCTGTTTCAGCCGCAGTCAATGCTAAACGAATAGTATCCAAGTCTCTCATCTCACCTACAAGAATGATATCCGGATCTTCACGAAGTGCTGATTTTAGTGCGTTAGCAAAGCTCCTTGTATCTTGCCCCAATTCTCTTTGGTGAATAATAGAACGTTTTGACGGATGAATAAATTCAATCGGGTCTTCAATTGTCAAAATATGTTCACTTCTTGTTTCGTTGATGTAGTTAATCATTGCAGCAAGAGTCGTTGATTTACCGGAACCTGTAGGACCTGTTACCAAAACCAATCCACGTGGTTTTTCTGCAATCTTTCTGACTGTATCAGACAGACCCAATTCTTTAAAAGATGGAACTTTTGATGCAATAACACGGAACGCAGCTGCATAGTTGCCTCTGTCTTTATATATGTTAACCCTAAAACGGCTCAAACCTTGAATTCCATAAGAGAAGTCGAGTTCCCAATCCTGTTCAAGCTTACGTCTTTGTTCCTTGTTCAACATTGGAAATAAAAGCAGCTCAACTTCTTCCGGCTTAAGCGCAGGAACATCCATTCTCTGTAAGTTGCCGTCAATACGGACAACCGGAGGCAAGCCCGCAGAAATATGTAAATCAGAACCTCTCTGCTTTACAACTACTTCCAAATATTTCTCTATAAGCATTAAAAAGCCCTCTTAATTAGCAATTTTTCACAGCAAAAGCATATCATAAATCTAAATGTTTGTAAAGATTTATGAACCTAAATATTCATTTATAGCTTTGGCAGCCTTTTTGCCTGCACCCATTGCATTAATTGCGTTTGACGCTCCAACAGGAGCAACGTCGCCACCAGCAAAAATACCCGAAATTGAAGTTTCTCTGGTTTCCTCATTCACAACAAAATAACCTTTTTTGTCTGTCTCAAAATCAAGTCCATCCAAATGAGCAGATTTTTGGATAATCGGATTAGGACCGGTACCC
>CAKVMU010000010.1 GCA_934773085.1 uncultured Candidatus Melainabacteria bacterium | reverse complement strand
CCTTTATATCTGTCTAAACTCTTTTGAGCATCAACAATAACTTTTTTGGAATATTTTTTAGCTGTATCCACAACAGTTTTTATAATCTTATCAGACAAAGTTCCAATATGATAATCTGACAAAATAACAGCATCATATTCCGGTATTAATTTTACAATTTCAGCAATTAATTTATCCTCTGTTGCTTCTGAAATAGGAGCATTTGTCTGTCTGTCAATTCTCACAATTTGTTGAGTAATAGAATGTGAGCAAGAACCTGATATTCTTGTCTTTGTTATAGTCTTTCTGTCTTTATCCTTAACTAACGATGAACAATCAATTCCCGCTTCAACAAAAGCATTTTTCAAATCTTCCGCTTGATAATCTTCACCAATAACACCTATTACACTAACTTTGCCTCCATTTATGGAAGCTACGTTGTGCGCAGCGTTAGAGGCGCCACCTAAAATATATTTTGTGTGTGTATGTTGTAAAATCAAGACAGGAGCTTCTCTTGAAATTCTTTCCGTATCACCATAAACCATCTCATCAAGAGCCAAATCTCCGACTACAAGTATTTTAGCCTCACCTAACTTTTTAATTAAATCCCTTAATTTTTCTAAATTTATATTCATCTCAATCTCTCTTATGATTGCTAATAATCAAAATATCATATATAATGATATCATAAAAATAAAAAGAGAGTTTTTAGGAAGTTTTTGGATGGAAGATAAGCAAAACGGCAGTATATATAATGAAAATGATACACTTGATATCAATGAACTTGCGGCATTAAACGATGATATTTCTCCGGAATTCATTGAACAATTACAAAATCAGGTATCACAAACTGCAAACATGTTTAACGGAACTCAAACAAGCGACGATTCAAAATTATTTGAAGAAGTTACTCCTGCTGAAAACACGCAAGAAGAAGTTGCACAACAACCTGATGCTCAAGAAATTCAAGAGGAAAAAGCTCCAGAACCACCAACTCACCCAAAAGACACCAGTGAAGTTAAAGCAAATATTGAAGAAAATTTTGACGATAATTTCATAAAAAAATATAAAGCTAAGCTTAACAAACAACAAAACGGAAATCAAGTTAAAGAAGAAGATTCCGGCTTAAAAGAACTTGCAAAAAAAGAAGCTGAAATCAAAAATGTTGAAGAGAAAAATGAAATCGAAAATCTTTCAAGCGGTAATATTATTGAAAAACCTGCAACTCAAGAACAAGTAAATTATAATGATAGCCTTGATTTTCTTGATGACAATGTTAAATATTCAAAGTACGTAATTTATATTGACCCAGAAAACACTGATTTTATTGACAGCTTAACAGTCAAAGAACGTAAAAATTTAATAAACAGAATCCTTCGTGAACAAGACGATATCACTATCACTAAAAGACGTTTGGGAATGATTCAAACAATTATTAAACATGCAATAATCGCTATCATAACAATTGCGATAGCTGTTCCTGTGGTTTATTTCACAATCAATGCATCCTTAGAAGCTACAATAAATAACTACAGACAATCTCAAACGATATTCAAAACTTTATACAGAGAAAAAGGAAAGATTAAAAATAATATCTAGCAAGCTTCTCTGACTTCTGCTGGTTTTCCTAAAATCATATTGCCAAGCTCTGTACCGAGTTTATATCCAGCAATTGAAGCAGATACAAATGCTAATCCTTTAGCTGTTCCCGGAAGCATTTTCAAAGAAACTTTATTAAACAATTTTTTTGTTTCACAGAAATCTTTTACCGCATTTAATTGTTCTTCTTTAAACAATTTTTCAATACCACCGTTTCCGATAACATTAACTTTTTTACCATCAATAACTTTTTTACGAGATAGACCCAAAAATTCTTTAGCCGCTTTTTCAGAAGTAAACATAGCTCCTAAAGCAAGCCCTTCTCTAACAGCCGCATCAGCTTTATCATCAGAACCCAAAACCTTTGCTCCGCTTGTTACACAAATAATCGGATTTATATGATCAGCTGTGAAGTTTAAAACTTTACCTGCTGCATTTGCTACTTTACTTGTTTGAGACAAGTTTTTAATTGAATTAGCAGCTCCGTCAAGAACCACTTTTGATTCAGGATTTGATGCAATAGATATAGCTTTAGCAGCTCTCGCACCCTTTAACGTTTGTCCTGCTGCAATATCCATGTTCATAGCTCCATACACAGGATTGTCTTCCATAGAATTTACACCCTTAGAAGCTCTTCTGTATGAGAAAATAGCATTAGAAGCCACAACTGGTGCAAACATTGTAATTGTAGAAATTCCTGCTGGCATATACTAAACCTTTACACAATAATTCAATACTACAATTATATAAAGTTCGTTTATTAACAAAAATTGCAAAAAAAGGATAAAATGTTACAAAACTTAACTTTCGTCAGAAGATTCTACAGTTTCTTTTACAGGTTCTTTATAAACTTTCAATTTAGTTATTCTTGCACCGTCGACTTCTTCAACAGTGAACGTTAGTCCATTGAATGAAACAGAATCACCAACAACAGCTATTCTGCCTAATAGCTTAACAACTAGTCCGGCAATTGTTTCGACATCATCTTCTTCAAACAAAGCTTCATTCAAATCAAAGAAATCCACCAACTCATCAATACGCATCATTGCATTAGCCATATAAGTGTTTTCAGCAACTTCTTTTATATCAGCTTCTTCCTCTTCATCAAATTCATCCTGAACTTCACCAATAATCTCTTCCAAGACATCTTCAAGAGTTATCAAACCAGAAGTTCCACCGAACTCATCAATAACAACTGCCATTTGCCCGTGGGATTTTTTAAACTCAATAATCAAATTATCTAAAGTCATCGTTTCAGGAACAAGCATAAGAGGTCTTATGATTTTTTTAATTGAATACTCTTCCTTATTCATAGATAAAGAATACAAATCTTTAACGTGAATAAAACCTAAAATCTTATCAATATTTTCTTCATAAACAGGATATCTAGTATACTGATTTTCTAAAGTAAATTTAGTTAATTCTTCATATGTTATATCGCTCGGAATACACATCATATCCGTTCTTGGTATCATAACCTGTTTAGCCATCAAATCTGAGAATTTGAACATGTTATGAAGCATTTCAGCTTCGGTTTCGTTCAATACACCTTCATTGTAACTTGCATCGACAAGCATATCCAACTCTTCAGTTGAGTGAACCAATGATGCATCATCAGATGAAACGTGGAATGCACAAAGAATTTTGTCCCCACTAACCATCAACAACCAAACAAACGGCTTAAACAGTGTTATAAACATATCCATAGGAGTTGCAACCAACAGAGCCAATGAATCGGTGTGACGCAACGCAAAGCACTTTGGTAATTGCTCGCCTAAAAGAACGTGGAAATATGTAACCAAGACGAATGATATAGGAACAGCAACAACATGCGCTGTTATCATAGTGTTTGAAAGAGGTAACACCTTAATTATCGGTTCTATTAATTGAACAATTGTTGATTCAGCAACCCAACCTAGAGCTATACTTGCAATAGTTACACCTAATTGAGCGGCTGCCAACATCTTATTTGTTTCTTCAACAAGCTTTAAAGCCTTTTTAGCATTAGAATTGCCTTCGTTAGAAAGTTGCTCCAAACGGGTTTTTCTAACCTTAACAAGGGCAAACTCCGCAGCAACAAAAAATCCGTTAACAAATAGCAGAAACGCTATTACAAAAATATTAATCAATATGTCCGATAGGTTCATGTTCTCTCAGTTACCTTCAAATTAATATAGTAATTTTACAATACATATAAAGATTTTGCAATAATATAGACATTTTTAGGGGGATTGTACTATAATTTCGAGTATGAAAACAGGAGCTTTTATCGTCCCCACAGGCATTGGTGCATCCATAGGCGGATTTGCAGGAGATGCAGGAAAATGGGCAAGAAAATTATCTAAAAAATGTAAACTTATAGTAAATCCGAATGTTGTTAATGCAGCATGTTTTTCTGCAATAAACGACAACATGCTTTACGTGGAAGGGTTCACATTAGATGAATTCTTCAAAGGGAACTGCAATTTGAAAGAATCCTCAGAAAATAAAATCGGAGTTATTTTTGACAGAGATATTCCAAATGATGTTTTGAATATACATATCAATACCATAAATGCGGTTAAAACTGTCTATGGAATTGATATACCATTCTATGAAATAACAGATGAATCAGTAGGAGTAGAATTCTTTGTGGACAAATCCGGCGCATCCATGGGAAACGTCAAGAATTTAGATACACTAAAAGCTGCTGCAGATAAATTGATATCAAAAGGAGCAAATGCCATTGCTATCGTTTGCCATTTTCCGGAGGAACAAGGCGATGACTACGCTAACGGGATTGGCGTAGACCCTGTTGGAGGGGTTGAAGCAATTATATCGCATTATATTTCAAAAGAATGTAAAGTACCGTGTGCTCATGCTCCGGCATTTACGGATTATTCTATAGGTTCGGACATAGTTGACGCACGGTGTGCAGCCGAATATATAACTCCAACATTTTTGCCTTGCATACTTTTAGGACTTAATAATGCTCCCCAAATAACTCAAACAGGACTAAGCATTAAAAACATTGATTTTATTGTACTCCCATACAATTCATTAGGTGGAATCCCCGCTCTTGAATGCAATAAACGTGGAATTAAAATTTATGCAATCAAAGAAAATAAGACAGTATTAAATGTTGATTCACAAAAATTTGCCATAAAATGTGATATAATAGAAACATACGAAGATTTATTGGAGCTTATTTAATGAAAATTAAATCCGGATTTTCTCTTGCTGAAATGCTTATTGCACTTGCAATTATTGCAGTTATATCAACTATGGCATTTACAATCTCAAAAAAAGGGACTGAACGTGCATACAACATGTATTACTACACAGGTTATACCGGCATAACAGAAGCTATTGCCGAAGCTCAAAATGCAGGACAAATACTTAGCAACAGCGACCCTATAAATTCCGATTTTATCAAATATGTTGCAAAACTATTGACCGTCAATGTCAATACGGATACTTCAATCGAAGACGACGGTTCCAGCTATAATATAAACGCAAGAAACGGGATTAAATACTCTTTCAAAAGAGGTTATACTCCATACACACCAACGGATGAGGATGGAGAAAGTACCGGAGAGACTCAATATCTTTATCAAATTGATATGACTGTACCTGCTGTCAGACAAAAGAATGGCGATAACGCTACCGTTGCTTTATACTATTATCCTCAGCAATACGGACTGCTTATACCAAAAGCAGTTGATGAGGCTTACATCCCGCCTGTTGATTTACAAAACAGAACCGACTTACTGCCATTTTATTTCTATAATGCAAAAACCGGAATAAGAGTAGAGTTCAGCACCAATAAAGTAACAGACCTTTCCGATAGCAAGGTTTATGAAAAAACTGAGTACAAGTCTTTCAAAGAAATTTTCTGTGCTAAATACGGAAACGCTACTTTTGATCAACTAAACTTAGTGTCCGGTTGCAACAGTTCGCAAGCAGAACAAAATAAAGCAAAAAGAAGCGTTATAAGATTGGCAAATCCTCGAAAGATTTTCTAAGAAAAAGTATTAAAAAAAAAGGTCCTCGTTCAGTGAACGAGGACCTTTTTACTGTTATATTTTATTTCAAATTAACTGTATTATTTTCGCTTAAGAATTGTGTAACCTTTTCATTCAAAGCTTGTTGAGAAAGTGCATTAAATACACCAGGAGTTTGAGATAATTGTTTTATCATCGTAGGTGTATCAATTTGGTACATTCTGCTTAATTCAGATAATTTGGCACCGAAATCTGCTTGAGAAACAGTAATATTTTCTTCTTTTGCAATCTTATCAATTACAAGAGAATTCTTAACTCTTACAGCTGCATCTTCCTTAAGGCTATTCATAATTTCATCATAACCTTGAGCTTCTAATGCTTGTTCCCAAGTAAAGCCTTGCATTTGAAGTTTTTGTTTATATTCTTCAACCAATTGATCAGCTTCTCTTTCAATCATAGAAGGTTGAATTTCAACTTTTGCAGCTTCTACAACTTTTTCGAAAATAGCTTTTTCAGAATTTGTTCTGTCAATATCAGATTTTTGAGTATCTAAATATGATTGAATGTCAGCTTTCAAATCATCAACTGTTTTGAACGGTCCAACTTTTTGAGCAAACTCATCATTAAGTTCAGGAAGAACTTTTGTTTTGATTTCATTAATCTTGCATTTGAAAGTTGCAGGTTGACCGGCCAATTTTTCTTCGTGATATTCCTTAGGGAATGTTACACTGATTTCAAATTCTTCACCGATTGGTTTTCCAACTAATTGTTCAGCGAATCCAGGAATAAAGCTTGAATGAGCCAAATCCAATGAGTAGTTTTTAGCATCACCATGCTCAATTTTTTCACCGTTAGCAAAACCTTCAAAATCAAAAACAACGATATCATTAGCTTCTGAATTTCTGTCTGTTACAGAAACTGTTGTGGCATGTTGTTCCAACAAGCTATCAATAGATTTTTGAAGAGCATCTTCTGGAGTTTTATATCCATCTACGTCAACCTTCAATCCTTTGTATTCACCCAAAGTAACTTCAGGTCTTAATTCTAACTTCGCAGTAATTTTCAAGTCTTCACCGATATTGAATGTGTATGATTCAACGTATGGTTGAGCAACTACATCAAAATCATTTTCTTTAATAACTTCAGAAAAAATTCTTGGCAAAGCTGAATCTAAAGCTTCGTGCTTAATTCTTTCTTCACCAATATTCTGCTCAACAATATTTCTAGGAGCTTTTCCTTTTCTGAATCCCGGAATATTAACATATTGTGCTAATTTCTTCGCTGCAGCATTATAAAATTCAACAGCATCTTTTGCCGGAATTTCAATATCAACTTTTACAACGTTTTCAGGAAGTTTTTCAATTTTTGTTTCCATTTTATAACCTCTTTCTGTTTACATACTTTAACGCTACTATAAACAGAGGAATTTTGCAAGAATAAAGGGGCGGAGCCTTTAGGCTCCGCCCCGCAAAAATCACATAAACACTAACTAAACTAAACCCTCTTTTACAGCCTTAACAGCTGCTTGGACTCTGTCATTGACACACATCTTTTGTAAGATTGAACATACATGCGCTTTTGCAGTATGTACACTTACAATAAGTTCTTTTGCAATTTCCGTATTACTTTTACCTTCAACCAAATGTCTTAACACTTCATATTCTCTTTCTGTCAAAGGAACCCTGCCTTCTTCAGAAGATTTGTCTTTTAAAATTCCCAAAGTTTCCTGTTTAGGGAACGAATCTAGTACCTTTCTTGCAATCACTGGATCTAACCAACAAACGCCTTCTGCAACATCTCTGATTACATCAGCAAGTTTTGAAGGATCAATATCCTTTAAACAATACGCCATAGCTCCGGAAGAAAGTGCTGCAATTACCTCTTCTTCCCTATCGTGAGAAGTTAAAGCAATTACCTTAATATCCTTATTCATTTCTTTAACTTTTAGAGTAGCTTCAATACCGTTCATACCCGCTAACCCTAAGTCCATTAAGACAATATTTGGAGTATAGCGTTCAATCAGAGCTAACCCGTCAGTTGCATTATCACTTTCTGCAACAACTTCAATATCATCATTCGAATTAAGAGCACACCTTAACCCAACTCTTGTTAGTTTAAAATCTTCAATGATGATAACACTAATGACCTTCTTTTCTATTTCTACCGCAGTACTCATTTACCATCTCCTATTTATATAACCCACAAGTCTATTAAATAATGGTAAAGTTTTAGTGTATATTAGCCAACTCTCTTATATTTATTGCACAACAAGACTAACTAAACTGACATATAAAGTCTTAATCTTTATCAGCACGTTCAAGACCTTCAAGAAGGGAGGTAAAATTTTTATATTCACATATCAAATTATCAAAAACCATTTTTGAGTAAAAATCATCGTCTTTGTCAATTAATAAATTTTTTGTATCAACGACAATCTCTTCGCACTTATTTTTCAGTTCTCTAAACAACTGCTTTCTTTCTGAAGAATCCAAAATCTCAGCACATGCAATTTTCACTCTCGCAGATGTTAAAAATTGAATCGGATTTTCCAATGGGGGTTCCAACAATAATGTTTTTAGCTCACTCGTACCTTCTTTTGTTATCGAATAGAAAGTCGATGGTCTGCCACCTGAGGACATAGATTTTCTCGTCTTAACAAAGCCAGAAGCTTCTAAACGACGTAAAGCCGGTTTAATCGTCCCATAACTTGGTGTTGTTAAAACAGAAAACGACTTGCGGATTTCTTTCGAAATGCCGTACATAGTTAATACCTTTTTACTCAACTCATTTAAAATTAAAAGTTCAATCATAACAGTTATTATACCATATTAATCTATGCTTTCATCTCTCACTATATCAGCAAACTCATTCGCAAGTTTTTCACTCCACTTATTATTAGAATCTTGCATTATGATATCAATCGCCTCATCCTTCGTTTTTGCAGGTCTATAAGGACGTTTTTCCAACAAAGCAAAATATGAATCCACTATCAAAATAATCTGAGACTCAATCGGAATACTTTCTCCTGACAATTTTGCAGGATAACCCGTTCCATTCCAGTTTTCATGGTGTTTTTCAATTATCGGAATAATATCGACAACAGAGCTTATCGGTTTTAGTATTTCTCTTGCTGCAATAACCGGATGCTGTTTTATCGAAACCTTGTCTTCCTCGCTCAACGGTTCGGTTTTGCCTAATAGCTCTTTTGGAAGCATCGTATTACCAATATCATAAAGAAGAATTGCGATTTTTAATTTATCTGCACTTTCTTTAGGCAAATCTAATCTCTTTGCTAATAATGATGCTAATTGCACTTTCTTTTTTGTTCCGTCCTGCATATGTTCAGGATTATAAGTCGATACCAATTCGTCAGAAACTTGATACAACATCTCATTATTAATATTCATTTCCTGAAGCTTATTGCTTAATTTTTTTGAAGTTTTGCTATCTAACGGAATTCTGTGCTTAGTTAATATATCCACAAACGTATTTATCGCAACATCTTGCCAAGATGCCTCTGAAACAGGAGTTGCCAGTGTAACTCTGTTGCGACCGTTTCGTTTTGATTCATACATAGTATGATCAACCACTTCTAACAGTTCATCAATCTCGTCAGAATGTTCCATAAACGTTGCAACGCCCAAACTCGCTGTAATATGACCGATTTTTTCCAATTTAACAGATTCTATCGCCCGTCTGATACGCTCTGCAACAACCATACCACCTTGTGAATCAACACCCGGCAATATTAAGTTAAATTCTTCACCACCCATTCTTGCAGCAACATCAATAGAACGACAACTGCTTTTAAGAACCTCTGCAATTGCTTTAATTGCAATATCACCATAATTATGACCATAGACATCATTTATTTGTTTCAAATGATCCAAGTCAATGCCAATAACCGTAAATTTTTGGTTTTGTCTGACAGCACGGATTGCCTCTTTTTTAATAAATTCTTCAAAATATCGCCTGTTATACAATCCGGTCATACCATCCGTAATCGCTTGTTCTTTAACAGCTTGGAACAAGTCTGCAATCGTTATTGCAAGCTCAATCTGTTTTGCGAACAATGATAAGAAGTTCAGCTCATTTTCAGTAGCCATTTCACGTGATGAAAAAACGACTAATGAACCAAAATGAGAATGCTTGTACACCAATGGTACCAAAATATAAGATTTTGTCTTCGTTTTAGAGACAATATCCTTTATCGTTGATTCATCCACATCCGGCACAACTCCGCTTATCAAGCCTGTTATGTCCTCTGATTGGTAAATATCTCCACTGAATTTTGATACATCCGGAAATTTTAATCTTAAGTCACAAGGTTCACAATTAAATATTTTTAAAAAGCTATCTCCAAATAACTCGCCGGAACAAGCCACTAATTGAAGATATTGACCGTCTTTATCAATCATTCTCTTCGCAATACAGCTGTGTAAATATCCTAACTCGCCCTGCAAACTGCTTACAATACCGTTAAGCACACTTGATAAGGGTTTGGAAGAATTCATCATATCCCAAATATGTTGCAAAGTGAGCATCTGTCTGTTTGCTGTATCCAATTCCTGAGTGCGCTTTGCAATCTCTGCTTCCAATTTAGCATTACGCTCATACAACTCAAGCAAAGATTGTTTGCCCGAATACACAGATGATTCGATATGATCAATTTGATTCTTAATATTTTTTAAATTATCGAAAAAACCCACTCCGGCTATCCTATATTTTTGGGAACCATTACAGTATAACACTTTCAAGAGATTTCTTCAATATACAAAAAACCTCCTTGACGGGAATTGAACCCATGACCTCAGGCTTCGGAGACCTGCGCTCTATCCAACTGAGCTACAAGGAGATTTTCCTTTCAATTCTAATTGAGACGGCTCCGCTCGTCAACCTGCTCGTATTGCTCCCGCAACACGACTCCGCTCGCTAACCTGTTCAAGCCTCTCTAAATCTAAGAAAAAATTATTTGCAATCCAAACCTAAATCCAAAGTAGGCGCCTTAGCAACAATCGCACTTGACGAAATAATATCAACTCCGGTTGAAGCAATATCGTGTATTGTCGTAAGATTAACATTCCCACTCGCTTCAACAATTGCTTTATGATTAATCAACTCGACACATTTGCGCATCGTATCCAAGTCCATATTATCAAGCATTATAATATCCGCACCGCAAGCAACGGCTTCTTTCACTTGCTCGATAGTATCACACTCAACCTCAATTTTGTGTGCATGTGAAATATGTTTACGTAATTGTTCTACAGCCTTAGTCAATGAACCTGCGTACTTTATATGATTATCTTTTATCATTGCGCAATCTGACAGATTGAATCTGTGCAAACTTCCGCCACCTGTTTTTACAGAATATTTTTCAAAAGCACGGAACAAAGGGGTTGTTTTTCTTGTATCAACAACTTTTGCGTGATACTCGCCAATTGCTTTCTGATACTTATTTGTCTCAGTAGCAATACCGCTCATTCTTTGAACATAATTAAGCGCTGTTCTTTCGCCTAACAAAACATAACGAGCCGGCCCCGTAATATCTGCAATTTTATCACCTTTTTTAATAACATCTCCGTCATTTTTGTAAAATTTTACTTCAACCTTTGGTGACAAAACCTTGAAAACCATCTCAAAAACATTTTTTCCGCAGAATATGCCCTCTGTTCTTGAGTTTAGTTCACATTTCAAAATATCATCTTCATTTGTTAAATAATCAGTCGTGATATCACCGAATCCAATATCTTCTTCTAACGCTTTTTTTACATGATCTTCGATAAAAAAATTATTTAACATATTCCAACTCCTCAACTTCTTCTTTTTTCATTATATTTGAATGCACCGGATTAGCATCTGTTTGTTTGTAATCAGAACGGGAATGAGCGCCTCTTGACTCTTTTCTTGCCAAAGCACTGTCAATAATTAAACCCGCAGCCGTTAACATATTTCTGTATTCATACTCGCCTTGATTCAAGCATTTTCTAGTTCTCTTAAACTCATTCTTTAACTTTTCAACTTCTGCCTTTGCTTCAAATAACAATTTTTCATTACGTATAATACCAACCTTGTTCCACATCAAATCCTTTAGATGTTGTTTCAACGCAACAGTATCGTAATCAGTCTCACTTAAAGGAGCAGAATAAAGTTCAATCTTATCCATAATGGAATTGTCAATTTTTTTCGGCACAGATAAGTTCGCAAATGATAGGTAATCTGCCAATTCATATGCACAAACAACGCACTCTAGCAAAGAATTACTTGCCAATCTATTTGCCCCGTGCAAGCCAGTAGATGCAGCCTCACCTATAGCATACAACCCTCTTATAGAAGTTTTTCCTTCAACTGTAGCCTTAATACCACCCATTGAATAATGCGCTGCAGGAGCAACAGGAATCGGCATTGATGAGATATCTATCCCGTTTTCATTACATTTTCTTGATATTGTAGGAAATCTCCTCATCAATTTTGCTTTATCAATTATAGTGGCATTTAAATACATATTTGAGCAATGCTCTTCTCTCATCTCGTTAAAAATTGCTCTAGTCACAATGTCTCTCGGCGCAAGTTCACGTTTGTCGCTATACTTAGACATAAATTCATGACCGGATTTGTCAATTAATTTTGCACCCTCACCTCTGACAGCTTCTGAAATCAAGAATCTATCCTTACTGGTAGGACTCAAGGCTAGTGCAGTCGGGTGGAATTGAATAAATTCCATATCTTGCAAGATTGCGCCCGCATTATACGCTAAATCGACACCATCCGCAGTTGCTCCGTCCGGATTCGTTGTGAACTTGTATAACTGCCCCATTCCTCCGGTAGCCAAAATTACAGCAGGGGAATAAACAATCTCGTGTTCGCCGGTCAATTCATTGAACAAGATTAAACCTTTGCATTCACTATCAGAATTTACCAACAACTCAACAGCAAGAGCATTTTCTTGAACCGTTATATTTTCATCTTCACGAACATCTTGAGACAAAGCATCCGTAATACCTTTTCCTGTTGCATCTCCGCCAACATGCAAGATACGTCTGAAGCTATGAGCAGCTTCCAATGTAAAGTTCAAATTTCCTTTTGAATCACAATCAAACTTCACACCACAATCCATCAAATCATTTATAACATCATCAGATATCTGAGAAATATATTCTGCGACTTTTGAATCTGTCAGTCCCGCTCCCGCCTTAACTGTATCTGCAGTATGCATGTTAACATTATCGCCCGGGTTTTGATGAACTACACCAACAATTCCGCCTTGAGCGTATTTAGAATTACTTTCTCCCAATGTTGACTTTGTTACCAACAGTAAACCGTCAGGCAAACTTATTTGGGATGATATTTTTAATGCAGCATACAATCCGGCTGCGCCACTTCCTACAACAACTGTGGAGTATTCAGAATATTTCATGACCTTACCTCAAATCTGATATACTTACATTTTAAAACAAAAACAGAGAGGAAGTATAAATTTAATATTAAGATTTAAATTGCTTGCAAAGTCAACTTTTTCGGATACAAGGTGTCTTCAATCAATGTAAACTTAGTATTTACACTCGGTGATAGTTCCTTAGCCTTGTTCATATCTTGATTATATCCGTCAGCATCACCTGCTTTTTGCTTAAACAAGGCCCTGTCGGCATAATATTTCGCACGATTCGGAACTCTGTCTATCAATAAATCATAAACCTTTACTGATGCATCAGGTCTACCAACAAAATCATATATATCTGCGATACAAGCATATCCTGCATATGCCTGTGGATCTACATCCAAAATACTGTTGCAATATGAAAGTGCATACTTATTATTTCCGTTAACTTTGTACAACACCGCAACTTTCAGCCGGTCTGTCATACTTAAGTCAGTAGAAACTCTGGCATAATCGTTTAAAGCACCTTTATAATCTTTGAAATAAATCCTTAATTGCGCCCTATCCTTATACAAATCAGAAAGTTGTTTGTCTGAAGCATACGTAGGTATTGTTGCCAACGCCTTGTTCATTTCTATCATAGAAGCTTTTTTATTATCCATGCCGGCTAAATATATAGCATTATTGCGGTGAAAAATCCATTCATCAACTGATTCCGGCACTGTCATTTTTGCAACAAAATATTGAGTATTGTTTCCCCAAAAACATATCTGCATAAACTTATTTCCCGGTGGAGTGCATAACCAAACCACGAAAAGAAATATAGCGATAATCACCTTTAAAGCTTTGATATCAGCCGCTCTGTTTTGTGAATTAAAATTAGTAATCATAGTTGCTCTCAAAAATATTTTACATTAAATTTTCAGAAAAATAAAGTATTTTATGACAACTTTACACTAAATCAGCAAGAGCATTGAGTTCCGGAACTTCTCCGTTTTTCATTACAGAATCCAATTGTTCACATATATTTGGTGCAATACGTTTACATTTATCCCTTGCTGTAAAGTACATTTCCATACTTCTTGCGAACAATTCGGTCGGCATATTATAGTACCTGTTCAAACGTGCAATTTTTGAATTAATTTTTCGGAGAGCTCTTTTTCTAAGCTCCAAATCAATACCGGTCGTATATTTCATCTCATCTTTAAGTTCTTCTTTTGCCTTAAATAAAGGTTCAACAGACGATTTTGGAATCAAATCCACAGTTAATGAAATCATTTCTTCCAACAAAGTATCTTCATTACCCTTGAACACAAAATTTAGCGACTTCAAATTTTTGTCATAAGAATAGTGCAAATAGTGGGCAAACTCATGAACCAACAACCTCAAGACCTCATCATCAGACTGGTTCCTTGCAATATCGATTCTGAATTCACCTTCCTTTGCCCTAAAGAATCCCTTATTTCCACGAGCTTTATTTTTCCCGATATTAACAACAATCCCTAAAGATTGTAAGTAATTTACTAGTTCTAAGATTCGGTTTCTTTTATCATCCATTTTAAGTAATCTTCCGAACAATCAACTATAGGCAAAGCAATAATTTCCGGCACAGTATATGTATGAATATCCTCAATTACGAGTTTAACTTTTCCGTAATTTGCACGTCTAGTTTTTATCATCATCAGGATTTCTTTTTCTTCACAAACTTCACCATCCCAAGAAAATACCGAACGTACATTATCTATCATAGAAACACACGCTGCCAATTTGTGCTTCATCAACACTCTGGTTATATCTTTAGCAATCTTTTTTGACGGTACTGTGCAATAAATAACAATTATGTCCATATACTCTCCTTTAGCTATCTACAATTTAAAAATTTTGTTTGGATTTAAAATATTTTTCGGATCAAATATCTGCTTAATCATTTTCATATACTTAATCGCTTCATTATCTATAGTATTTTCCAGATATGACAATTTTTCAATACCTATGCCATGCTCAGCGGAGATTGTTCCGCCCAACTCTACAGCTTTTTTGTACATCATAGACTTGGCTTCAACATAAGTCTTAAATTCGTCATCGTTACTTAAATCAAGTGCAATTTGCGGATGAATATTTCCGTCTCCGACGTGTCCGACCAAGCACATTTTTAAATTATAACGTTTAGTTATATCGTTACAATATGATATCATTTCCGCCAATTTATCTCTTGGAACTATTATATCATCGGATAATACGTCCGGAGCTAACCTTGATGTTGCAGCATAAGAAGTTCTGCGAGCTTTCCATAAACTTTCTGAAGCTTCTTCAGAATCTGCAACAGTAATATCAGATGAATTAACCTCTTTTACAACACTTACAATTTTGTTTATCTGAGAATCTAAAGATGTCTCACTGCCGTCAACATCCACCAAAAGCATACACTCATTTTCTGTTTTTAATCCACAATGAGCAAAATCTTCCACCGTCAGCATCGAATTTCTATCCATAAAGTCAATTGCTGCCGGAAATATATGTTGCGCTATTATACCATCTACTGCACGTATTGCATCACCAAATGTATTAAAATAAGCCGCAACAGTTCTTCTTGCTTCAGGTTTCGGTATCAATTTTAAAGTCGCCTCAACAATTATTCCTAATGTTCCTTCACTCCCTACCATTAATTGCGCCAAATGATATCCTGAAGCATCCTTAATTGTGCCAACGCCGAGTGTCATAAGTTTACCATCAGCCATAACAACTTTTAAAGATAAAACATAGTCTTTCGTCGTACCATACTTAAAAGACATTGCACCACCAGATGATTGAGCAATCCCTCCGCCAACTGTTGATACTTTAAAATTAGACGGGTCCGGCGGATAAAACAAACCCACATTCTCCGCTGCAGCTTTTAGATTTCCAACCACAACTCCGGGCTGCACAGTTGCTGTCATATTGGAAGTATTAATTTCCAATATTTTATCCATTTTAGAAAGATTTAAAACAATACCGCCTTCCGTACAAACACATGCTCCAACCATATTTGTGCCTGCACCTCTTGATACAACCGGAATACTGTGTTCATTCGCATAAGATACAACAGCTTGAACATCCTCTATTGTTTCCGGAAACACGACCACCTCCGGAATTTTACCACGTTTTTCCAAATTTGATGCATCCACAGAATAGCAATAGCGTTCTTCCAATGTTGTAAGAACGCTCTTGTTTTTTAATAGTGATTTTATTTCATTTTGTCTATTTTTCAACAACATGTGATGCTATTTTTTCAATACTTTTGTTTAATTTGGCTATCTGTCTGTCCATACCACCGACTTTTTTAGTCAACTGAGCTGTATCTTTTCCGTCTAATAGATTCATTACAGCCTCTAATTTTGATTCCAAAGAGTCGATTTTGTTTTGTTGAGATACTATCTTATCATCAATTGCAACAAGGAATTTGTTCAGAGTATCTTCCATTGGTGCAAGGTCAAGTTTCTTACTGTTAATAGTAGTTTCTACTATTATTCTATCAAGTTTTGATTCCAATGACGAAATTCGTTTGGTTTGTTTGTCAAATACAGCACCTAAAGCTTCAATCATTTCAACACTTTCAGTATTATCTTCAGATTCAGCTTTCAAATCAGCAAGCATAGATTTAATCTGACCGATATCATCCAATGTTTCAACCTTTGATGATATTGAATTAATTTGAACGCTTGCATTATCCACCCACTCTGCAAGATATTCGAACACTTGATTAAATACTTGATTAGTTTTAGCTCCGCTGACTACCATTGAATTTATTGCATTCAATTTTGAATCAATTCGGTCAATACCCGCTTCTTGAGAGAAGTTTTTGGTTCTTTCATCCAAATCATTAATTACAAGTTTGAAATCCTGCAAATTGTCTTGAAGTGTTTTGTAAGACTCATCAGAAGCAAGAATAAGCTTGTTTGTTCTGGTGCTGATACTTACAATATCTTCAGCCATTCCTTCAAAATCTCTTTTATTAGGAAGTTCTGTCTTTATTGACTCAACAAGTTTGTAGATATCATTTGTAGATGAAACCAATTCTGCGAATTCTTCACCATGGTCGTTCGCTTTCATCTCATTCAACACTAATCTCAAATTAGCGATGTCTGATTCCAAATCCTGTAAGCTGTACACATAATCAATATCACCATCCGCAGAGATGATTGATGTTATTTTCTCATTGATTAACTCAATATCATCTTTTAATGCATCAATCTTAGTATCAACGACAGAAACATTGTCTTTTACAGCAGATATTTCGTCAGAAGCTGTAACAATATGACTTAATACAGTAATCAATTCATCGTGTTTGTCTTGAATAAAATCAAGAATTTCTTCTTGTTCTGCAACAAACGAAATCTGGTTAAATATATTCAAGAATTGAGTGATGATATCTGACTTGAATTGCTTTAACTCTGTATCAATAACACC
>CAKVMU010000009.1 GCA_934773085.1 uncultured Candidatus Melainabacteria bacterium | reverse complement strand
GCCATATTTTTTATCATACAAGATTATTTGTACAGAACTTTTAAATTGTTCTCGAATATTGCACCGGCGCAAGCGTTGTAATCAGTTGCAGCAGCGTTATTTGCGCAGGTATCTTGCCATTTACATTCGCCTTCTGCTCCTTCTGACCAGTTTGCACCACCGACAGGTCTTAGAGAACCATCATTCCAGAGTGAAAATGCAAAAATATCGGTTCCGATTGCATTTGGAGTTTTTATTCCGTTAGTATCAACGAAAACTGTTCCGATTCTTTGCTTGTGAGCTGGATTTGTTGCAACAATAGAAGCCGCATTGTAGTTTATAACATAAAGTACTCCGTCTTTAGATATAAATGGAGTTCCTTCTGCAAAAGTGGCACCAATTGTACAACTTGCATCTGTAGACTCATCCAAAGCTTCTTGTGTCACACCCTCAGGATAAGTAAACGGAGAAATCTTTAAATGGTTACTCAACTCATCTCCATAGGTTACAATTGGCGTATCTCCGTCCAGCAGTCCGGTGTCAGTTAACGAATCTACGGAAAATGTGTTCAACAACGCTTCGTTCCCTTGCTCAAACATAGATACTGCTTTTGCCAGTTTTGGACCGATTTGTGCACTTGCTGTATCAGTCATAAGTCCCGGTAAAGTCAAAGCGGCAATAACACCGATTATTGCCAAAGTAATCAAAACTTCAGCCAATGTGAAACCTGATTTTTTCATATAAAACCTCTCTAAATAATCATTCCAACAAACAAAATGTTAGCATAAATCAAGAGTTTACACAATGTTTATTGTTCAACAACAGGCTGTATATCAAGCTTGGATATGTTTTTTGTGGCTTTAGAAAACTTCATAGTTCCAGGCGGAGTTGTAGTTGCCAATGAAACTCCGAAACCGGCTGCAAGACCACCAACAATGCCCAAAGCTGTTGCAAGTATCTGTTTAACAGTTGAGGCTTTTCTTGTTAAATAAATCGGAACTCCGGCGCCAATTGCGGCGCAAATGCCGACAATCCAGCGGGAAGCTTTTTGTCTTTTCTTGATATCTTCTGGAGAAGAATGTTCCTGTGCAAATTTTTGTATCTTTGGAGCTGCTTCTAATATGTCTTTGTAGGATTTCTCAAACATATCGCAATCCGTTGTCGGAAGAGATAATTTGCCGGCTTCTCTGCCGTTTGCGTCTATAACTTGGTATACAGTTCTGCCGTTTTGTGTATTTCCAATTTTGTTAATAGCTCCAAATTGGCTACCTGTTTGATTGTTAATGTTTTGAACCATATAAACACCTTCACACTTTACTCTATTATATTAGTAAACGTAATTTTTTTCAAAAAATTGCTAAAATGTAACAAAGTATGAAGTTTTTTATTAATAAAGTTTAAGTCAGGTGGTACGCTATTTTACGAACTACCTGACTTAATCCTCCCTAGTATGCAAGATTGTTTCTCAGTTTTGACAAAGCTCTCATTTCGGTTTGTCTGATGCACTCCTTGGTTACTCCGTAGAGTTTTCCGATATCTTCCAATGTTGTTTTTGCAAAATTTTCAAGTCCGAATCTCATTTTAATAACGGTTTGTTCACGTTCTTTCAGCGTTGAAACAACATTAGAAATTTCTTTTTTTAATTCTTCAAACTCAATATTTTCTTCTACAGAAGTACTTTCGTCTGCAATAACGTCGGCAACGGATAATTCACTGCCATTATTGCCGTCAAAACTACCTTCTATAGAAACTGTAGATGAGTATGCAGAAAGGAACAAATCAATTTTTTCAGGTTCAATATCCATTTTTTTTGCTACATCTTGGTTGGTAACTTGGCAATTGTAGCTTCTTTCCATTTCAGTTTTAACTTTTGAAAACTTAGAAAGAGTTTCTTGTATGTAAACAGGAATTTTCATACAATAAGATTGTTCAGAAATAGCTTTAAACATTGCTTGTTTTATCCACCAGCCTGCGTAAGTGGAGAATCTGTAACCTAATTCCGGATTGAATTTTTCAACTGCAATCATAAGTCCCAAGTTACCTTCTTGAATCAAATCTACCATAGGGAGTTTTGATACGTGAATTGCTTTTCTCGCAATAGTCAAAACAAGTTTTAAATTAGCTTGAACAAGTTTTTGTTTAGCGTTTTTATCGCCTTGTTTTGCAAGTAATGCCAATTCTTTTTCTTCGTTAGCATCTAAATTTTTAATGCTGTTAGCGTATCTTAAATAATTCCCAAGCTCTGATGAATTGGAAGTAATGCTAACAAAACCTGCTCTTGCTGGATTGGTAGATGTCTTTTTCATTGTGATAACTTGTTCTTTCATACTTTTAAACTCCGTATTTAGGGTAAACATAACAAACTAAGCTGTATAGCAATGCTACTAGCTTTCAAGGATTTGGGATAACACATAACTGAACTAATCCTTATATACTTAATATATATCATAAGTATATAAACTTCAAGTGTTTTATTAAGAAATATTACAAAAAAGTCCCTAAATTTAGCATTTTGTTACATATCTTAACGAATTAAGGGGTGTTCTGTAGATATAGTTTTATGTCTGCAACTCTTGTCTCGAGAGTTTTTAAGACATCTTTCATTGCTATCTCAAGGTTCTTTTGATTTTTAAATTTGGAATAGAAGAATAAAACTGTTGCGGTTGAATCAGCAAGAAGATTTTTTAAATCGACTATTTGTTCATATATACAAGGGTCAATGATTTCTTTGTTTTCGCATAGCAGAATGAACAAATCTCCAAACCACCACTGAACTTCTTCGACATTACCGGATTTAAGTCCTTTGTTTGCTTGTTTTAGGTAATTAAGTGCTTTTGAATAAACAGCTTCAAGTTTTTCTTTTTTCTTTGGTAAAAATTCCTTAAAGTACTTCATTGTTTGCTCATAGCCACTATTAATAAGTTTTCTTCTGGAGTCTTTGTCCAAATTAAAATCTGCAAAGAATATGTCTCCTGTGTTTAATCTGATGCAGTCGAATCTGTCATTTTGTCCATAAATCTCAGATACAAACTCTGTTGCAACATCTGTAACGCAGCTGTAAATTTGATTGATGAATGCAACCGGACTTTTGCCGGTATCGCCGCAATCACCTTCCAAACGGAATTCTAAAATTCTGCTTGGTGAATTATTGAGAGTTTTGGATAATCTCCACATTGGAGATGCTTTTTGTAAATCACCGTCTACGAGTTCTTCGTCTTTATAAATGAACGGCGCCATAAGACCTGGCATACTTGATGAAATTCGGATTGCCTTAGCGATTTCAAAGTCCGGAGTTTCTGTTTTTGAGAATTCTTGTGTATTAAACTTTTTTAGGTTTGTAGTTATGATAACCAATTCTTTTTCGATATCTTTGAATGAAAGTTTTTTATTTTTAATATCATCCGCTTTTCTGGAAATAAGTTCATTTAGCCAATCAAGAAATATTTCACCTCTGCTTAGAGCAAGTCCTTTGCCAAAGCCCAAGTGAATGTCTTTGAACAGTTCAAAATTAACTTTCATAAACAAGTTCTCAAGTTCATATGACTTGTAACCGCAAGCAACAAGGGTTGCAAAAATAGAGCCGACAGAAGATCCTCCAATAATATCGTATTCAATATTAAGTTCTTCCAGCGCTCGAATGGTTCCGATATAGGCGAGCCCACGAATAGCTCCGCCTCCAAATAAACAGGTATATTTTAATGGATTGTTCATATAAATACCTCTTGGTTAGAACCTTTCTTATTTATACCACAAAAAACTTATTGTTTACCGAATTTTCCCATATTATCAAAGGCTGTGAATTGATAATATTTTAGTCTGTCGGAAGGTTGTTTGTAGCTTTGTTTTTCGGTTCCTTTTCTTACAAAAACACCGCAGGCAGGTCCATCAAATATTTGCACCCAATCTTTTGATTGTTTCAAAATCTTGTACGGAGCCATTGTCTTTTCCGGCATGAGGATTTCTGTTGGGTAATCTTTGTAGACTTTTTCCCAACCTTCTTTGCCTCGTTCGTATGTGATTAAATTATCAAACTCTTCATCGTAATATACCTCCTCGTATCGTCCATCCATGTATATTAGATTTTGCGGATAAAGTTTATAAGATACATAACTGCCGAGTCCGAAAGATGTTAGGATATTTCCCTTAATATTATTTTCTTTCAGAAACTCAGTCTCGATAACCGGAAATTTATTAAAATTAACTCTCGGAATATAAGGATGCGTAAACGGAATGTACAGAACTGATAACGGAATTATTACATACGCAACCTTTTCTATAATTCTAATGCTGTTTTTGCTAAACAATTTCGCAATTTCGTTATAATAAAGTGCTCCTATTACTATCACTGTTAAGGACAAAAGTTTTACGTGCATTGAACCTAGCGTTGTTGTTGTAATCAATGCGAGGAGTTTTGTTATATCGGAAAAATTTTTCCTTTTGAACATATTGAAAATGCTTAAAACTATTAGAAATACTGCAGCGATAAATGTTGGATAGTAATACAATACGTGACGTTGTGCAAATACCCACCACCATTCAGTTATGAAGGTTCTTGTTTTAGTATTTGCGGAAATTAAAAAACTATAATAATCAACTCCGTAAGGATTGATTGCAAGTAGAAAAGCGGAAACCAACAGAACGAAAAAGTATTTTTTCCAACTTTTTTTAGTTAAGATTGCGCCTATCATATAGATAAAAACCATTCCCATGCCGGATACAACTCCGCCGTGAATGTTATTCCAAATAAGCACAATGGGCGGGATAAGCCATATTGCGTTTGAGTTGAATCGCCTGCACTTCTCAAGTAAGAATAGAAATAATGCAAAAAACATAAAACTGAACATGTGGCAACGCACTATGCTCGGGTTTAAATGACTTAATGCAAAAATGAAGAAAGCCGTAAATGCGAGTGTACAAGGGAAAGCGCATTTTTGTATTGCTTGAGTTTTTAATACAAAAAATGTTGTTCCAAAAAGAAGGAGTGCGTGTATTAGAATTAATCCGTACGCACCAAAGTATTTGAAAAATAGGTAGAAAAACACACTTGCTCCCCATTCGTGGTCATACCAAAGGTGAGTAGGCGTATATGAGAGAAAATCTTGATAGTTAATAACTCCTTTTTCAACGAATGATTCTCCAACAATGAGTCTTGCGAATAAATCGTAGTCATAATTATTAGACAGGCATGCCAAAAGCAGGCAAAAAAGTAAAACTATTAAATAAAATACTGCCTTGTTTTTGCCAATAGTAAGGCATAAAGCTTTTAATCTCTCCATTTTTACTCCTTAAACTAATCCCTGTTTTTATTTTATTATAAACACGAGTTTGTGGTAAAATTAAGTTAAATAAAGAGGAGGGGCTACTTATGGGAATGACTCTTGTTGAAAAAATAATATCCTCACATGCCGGCAAAGATGTTCATGCCGGAGAGTTGGTTATATCAAAAGTTGATGTGGCTGCGGTGCAGGATGGAACCGGACCTTTGACTGTACAGGAGTTTAAGAAACTCGGAATAAAAAAACTTAAGAATCCGGAACGTTCTATCCTTTTTATTGATCATGCTTCTCCAAGCCCAAGAAAAGAACTTTCAAACACTCATATGGTTTTAAGAGAGTTTTCAAAAGAGTATGGTGCGGTTTTATCTGATGTAGGAGCAGGTGTTTGTCACCAAAGATTGGTTGAAACATTTGTTAATCCGGGTGAAGTGCTTGTCGGAGCGGATTCGCATACGTGTACATCAGGTGCGCTTGGTGCATTTGCAACCGGTATGGGTTCAACAGATATTGCTGTTGCGATGGCTCTCGGTAAAACTTGGTTAAAAGTTCCTGCAACGTTTAAAGTTGTAGTAACGGGAAAATTTAGAAAAGGAATTTGCTCTAAAGATTTGATGCTTCATCTAATCGGAATGATAGGTGCTGATGGTGCAACTTATAAATCTCTTGAATTTACAGGAGATACGATTGACAATATGTCAATGTCAGAAAGATTTACGTTGGCAAATATGGCAGTGGAAGCCGGTGCAAAATGCGGGCTTTTTGTTGCGGATGAAACAACAAGAGAGTTTTTAAAATCAAGAGGAAGAGATGACAAATTTGTTCAGATTCTTCCGGATGAAGATGCAGAATACGAAAGGATTATTGAAATAAATGCAGAAGACGTTCCGCATACTGTGTCTTGTCCTCATACGGTAGATAACACTAAAAGAGTGGAAGAACTCAAGGATGTTAAAGTTAATCAGGTTTATGTCGGAACTTGTACAAACGGCAGAATTGAGGATTTGCGTGTTGTAGCTGAAATCTTAAACGGCAAAAAAGTCCATCCGGATGTGAGAATGCTGATTTCACCGGCTTCTAAAGATGTTTTTAAACAAGCTTTGAAAGAAGGTTTGATTGATATCTTTGTCGATGCAAATGCTGCGATAATGGCTCCCGGTTGCGGACCGTGTGTTGGAGTTCATGCCGGAATCCTTGGTGACGGAGAGGTTTGTCTGGCAACACAAAACCGTAATTTTCAAGGTCGTATGGGTAATACAAAAGGTTTTATTTACTTAGCATCCCCTTATGTTGCAGCATACACTGCATTAAGAGGATATATTTCAGCGGAATAAAAATTCTCCTCGCCCCTTGTGGGAGAGGGTTAAGGTGAAGGGAAAAATATGAACTTACTACTTTTAAAACAATTATCAATATTGAGCGCTTTTGCAGGTGCCATTTTGGGACTGATAACAATTATTCCATACGTCAGTATGTTCAGCTTTTTGTTGTTAATCCTTTTCTTGTCAGCTTTTATTTTGGCTTATCTGAAACAGAACGATTTGATAGGAATTATTAGCATACGTGAAGGTTGTATTTTTGGTGCGGTTATTGGTTTTGTGTCATTTCTTGCCTTTGCGGTTGTTTATACACCAATAAGTATGTTGCTCGGATGGTTGATACCTTCTTATACACAAGGATTTTTGAGGTTTTTTCTCAATGGATTCGGCACATTTGTAGTAATGGTATTATTGATTATATTTATGGCGGGAATCAGTGCTTTATTTAACGGTTTTTCCGGTTTGGTGACCGCTTATGTTTATGAACTTTTGACAGGCATTAAAAAAGCACCTGATGAAAATACAAGTATAGATTTTGAAATTAAATAGTTAGGAAATTATTATGGCATTTGAATCAAAGATAAAAACAATTGAATGGGTAGATGATTATTCAAAAATGGTTGATCAAACTGTTATTCCATATGAATACAAATTTGTAAACATAACATCCGGCGAGGAAATGTTTCACGCAATCAGAGATATGATTGTAAGAGGAGCTCCGGCAATTGGTATTGCAGGTGCGCATGGTGTTGTTTTGTTTGCGCAGGAAGGTGCAAAAAACTTTGATGAAAGAAATGAGTTTGTAAACTGGCTGATTGAAAAGGCTGAATATATGAAGACTTCCCGTCCGACAGCGGTAAACCTTATGTGGGCTTGCCAAAAACAGATTGAAGTTATTAAAAACTCAAATTCTGATATCAAAGGTATTGTAGAAGAATTAAAACAAAATGCTATTAAACTTGAAAACGAAGATATTGAAATCAATAAAAAAATTGGTGATTACGGTGCCGAAGTTGTACCAAAAGGTGCAACAATTTTGACACACTGTAACGCTGGAGCTTTGGCAACAGTTGGCTACGGTACGGCGCTGGGTGTTGTTCGTTCAGCATACGCAAAAGACAATACGGTTCAAGTTTTTGCGGATGAAACACGTCCAAGACAACAGGGCGCAAGAATTACAACATTTGAACTTGCAATGGATGGGATTCCTGTAACATTAATTACTGACGGAATGTGTTCTTATTTTATGAGAAAAGGTATGATAGATATGGTTGTCGTCGGAGCAGACAGAATTGCTGCAAACGGTGATACTGCAAACAAAATCGGAACTTATACCGTTGCAATTGCAGCCAAATACCACAATATTCCGTTCTATATAGCGGCTCCATTGTCTACAATTGACACCTCAATTAAAACTGGGGCAGAAATTCCGATAGAAGAACGTTCTCACGAAGAAGTTACACATATCAACGGAAAAAGAATATGTGCAGAAGGTATAAATATTATTAACCCAGGATTTGACGTAACGCCTCACGAATTAATCGCAGGGATTATTACGGAGAAAGGTATCTTGAGACCGGATTATAACAAATCTATTGCAGAAGCGTTTAATCAATAAAGGCAATTTTTTCTTGCAACATGTTTTTATATATGTATGGGGAATTTAGTAAAAAACATTACGGTTATAACTAAAAATTTATCAAAAGAACTATATTATGCTCACCCAAGGGCAGACATAAAGCCTGGGATTGCATATCACGGTTCTCCATATAGTTTTTCGGCTTTTGATGCGACTAAAATAGGAACTGGAGAAGGTTTTGGAAAACGTGGGAAAGGACTCTATTTATTTAGAACGCCAAAATTTGCACCATTCTTTGCAAATATAAAAAGTGCTGATGCTCCCCCTCATCTTGGTTGCGGTGGTAAATTAGCAAAACCTGAACCGACCGTCTATACAGTGAGCGGTTTAGATAAACTCAACCTAAAAAAGGTTTCTCCTAAAGATGCTAAAGAAATTGCAAGAAACCAAGCTGAATTTGAAGTAAAATATCCCGAAATAGACGGAATTGAATTACCAAGCACAGAAATTTGTATTTTCTCAAAATCCGTAAATAAATTATATATTCAGTGTAAAGAAAAGTTGGAAGAATTTTTAGAATCGAGAAAAGGATATCCTTTCAGAACATGGACAACTGACAAAAGCAAACTAGATAGATTTGGCTAATACAAACACGCTTTAATAGCTTCTATCATAGAATCCGGATTTGCAATGTTTTTTCCGGCAATGTCGAAAGCTGTGCCATGAGAAGGAGAGGTTCTTATTATGTCTAAACCTATTGTCATGTTTACGGTTTTGTCAGAAGCTGCCGCTTTCATAGGAATTAAACCTTGGTCGTGATAGCATGCAATGTAACAATCGTAAGTCTGTTTCTCGTTCTTTAGATAACTCTGAACCCCTTTGATGAACAGATTATCAGCCGGCAGAGGATTTGTGATATTAATGCCTCTGTTTCTCAATGCTTCTACTGCCGGAATAATAATTTTTTCTTCTTCATCACCTAGAATTCCGCCTTCTCCGGCATGAGGATTTAATGCACAAAGCGCAAAAGAGGGCTTTTTTATATAAAGTTTGTTCTGAAAATAGCTTCTTAAACGCTCAACTTTTTCAATAATGAGTTCTTTTGTAAGCTTAATATCTTTCAATGCACAATGTCTGGTAAGCAACAGTACTCTAAAATCCTTTGCAGCAAAGAGCATTTCAGCTTTTTGCCCGCCTCTGGCAAGAAAGTGTTCCAGTACTTCGGTTTGTCCGTTAAAATGATGACCGGCAAGGTGCATAGCTTCCTTTGAAGTTGGCGCAGTTACGATATATTTTGGCTTAATTTCGCAAGCTTTTTCCAATAATCGGAATGCTAAGTCTCCCGCATCAGCAGATATTTCACCGGCTTGAACTTTTCCGCTGTATTCTACATCGATTATTTCGTAATTGTTCTGAACTTTTCCGTACGTGTTTAAAACTTTGCTGTTTGAGATTAAGACAATGTCTTTAACAGGCAGATTAAGTAAATTGAGAGCTTTAATTGTTATTTCAGCCCCAATTCCGTTTGGATCGCCGGTTGTAATTGCAATTTTTTCAGAATATTTATTCATGATGCGCCAGATAGTTTAGTATTTCTATTAATGTATTTGAGTTTCCAAGGTTTCCGGATTTTGTAATAATCCATTTTCTGTTGATATCAGAACTTATTGAAATGGCTGGAGCTGCTTCGTCGACCAGTTTTAATTCATTGGAATTTATAGCCTTGCAGCATTTGTAAGATGTTTCACCGCCAAGAGTAATCAGAATTACCTCAATTTTTTCCGTCACAGTTTTTGTAAGTTCTGCAAGGTAATCCGTAATCATTCCAGCGAGCTTTTCCTTAGTTAACTCGGCGTTGTAAGAATCTTCCGAAAAACCATCAAAGTTCGCAATCAGATTTGACGTGTGTATACAAACTGTCACACCGCTCTTTAGATTTGTGATGATTCTGTCAACCAATTCTTCTTTCACACCTTCCAAAATATCTTTTGTGTCGAGTGGTATAAAGTTAATATTTTCAAAATCGTCAGATTGTTCCAATTTAATAATCTGATTAGCTGTAATTTGTGTTGCAGTACCGGACACAATAAGTCTCGGCAGTGCTCCTACACTCAAATTTACACTTTCTTTTTCAATTCCGGCAAGCCAGTATTTTGAGATAACTTGTGCTGTAGCTGCGGTCCCTGTAGGCAGAAGTTTTTTTTCGCATTTTTGGATTGCAAGAGCAATTTGTTCAATATCAGTAATAGAAGTTGCATCAGCAACAATAAGTTTTTTGCCGGCTTTTATAAGTTCATTAATTCTCATAAGCACCGGACCTGCCCCCATCATTACCGTTCTTAAATCAATCGTTCCGATTAGGTCTGCATCTGCTTCTTTTAGTTGTGATTTAAGAAGTGTCGGAACATGAGATTCTGTAATAGGAGAGTGCGGATCGATTGCAATCTCAGTACGTCCTATTGGAACACCTTTTGCAAGATGATATCCGCCAACGGTAATTCTGCCTTCCTGTGGGAATGCCGGAATTATTATAGCTGCATCATAACCGAGAAGTTCGGTCATTTTTAGAGTTTCGATGGCAATATGTCCTCTGAGAGTTGAATCTATTTTTTTATAATAGTAATCAAACGAAAAATTTTCTTGAAAAGTTTTCACAGCTTTCTCTAATCGAATAAGTGCTTCCTCTTCGGAGACATTTCTCGATTCACTTGATAAAGCCCATACTTCCGTACCGGCTTTAACTTTAGGTGTGCAATCACTATCCAAAAGAATTTTTGTGATTGCACCTCTTTGATGAAACTGCAGAGCTGTATCGTTTGCGCCGGTTAAATCGTCAGCGATTATTCCGGCAATATCAGAAAATATCATTATTCAGCGTCTCTTTTTGATCCTAATAGTCTAACGTTATTTGCAATAATAAGGAAACGTTCTCTTTCTTCACCTGACTGGTCTGTCCACTTACTAATAGAGATACGACCGTCTACGACAACCTGACGTCCTTTTTTTATGTACTCTCCGGCGAACTCAGCTTGTTTATCCCAAACTTCGATATTATACCAGTCGGTAACTTCTTCTTTTGTTTTTGAATCCCATCTGCCAACGGCAAGAGAAAATGTTGTCTTAACTTTTCCGGATTCAAAATATCTGATTTCGGCATCTTGTCCTGCTCTGCCGATTATTGTTGCTGTATTCATTAATTTCTCCTTATATTTTATTTAACTGCTTTTTCAGCTGCTTTTTTCATAACATTGTTATCTGTTTTGAAAGACTCATCAATGTATTCAATTTTAGCAGATTTCATTAAACCTGATGTCAAGTTTTTAAGAATTTCAATTTGTTTTTGAGTTTCTAAGTAGAACTTGATTTCGTCTTTTACTTTTGCGAAAGGTTGAGTTCCTGCTTCGGCTCTGTCTGTAACTTTAATAATATGATAGCCGTACGGAGTTTGAACAAGGGTCTCACTAATTGTATCCGGTTTCATTGCAAAAGCTGCTTTAGAAAACTCAGGAACCATTGCTTCTCTTGTGAAGAATCCTAATTCTCCGCCTCTTTCTCCGCTCATTTTATCATCAGATTGCTTTCTTGCGATTTCTTCAAACTTGTCCGGATTAGCTTTTACTTCAGCCAAAATTGCTTCGGCCTTAGTCTTTTGAGCAGCTGTAGCTTCTTCAACCTTTTTATTGAGTTCTTCGGTAGAGATATTCTTGTTTTTAGCCTTAATAGATTTAATTAATTCAAGAGTATCAGCGGAAATAAGAATATGAGAAGCTCTTACTTGTTCTCCGTGTTTGAATTTTGATATGTTTTCTTTGTAATATTTTTCAGCATCAGCATCTGAAATGTTGACTTTTTGAATAGAATTAATCAATTTCTTGATTTTAATTTGAGTTTTTAAATCTTCGGTGAAATCAGAATTAGAGATTCCTCTCTGTTTAAGCATATCGTTCAATTGTTCTTTTGAACCAACTTTGTCGATTATTGACTTCATCTCAGCTTTTATATCATCATCAGTAACTTTAATTCCTCTTTTTGCAATTTCTTCATCGAGCAGAGTTTTTACGATTAGTTCATTAGAAACTTTATCTCTATAAATTACGTACATAACGTTGTCGTTTGATTTAACAAAATTCTCTGCGCCGCCAAAACTTTTGAATGGAGAGTTGTTGATTTCTTTGTCAAAAGCCTTGTCAAATTGGGCTCTTGTAATAACGCTATCATTAACTTTTATAATCCCGTCATTTTTGTGCATAAAAGTACAACCGGAAAGCAATACAACTGATAAAGCCGCACATGTTAGAATTTTTTTCATTTATATACTCCTCTTAATAGATAACCCCTTAACTATATTGATTCATAGTCTTTTTTATATCATAAAACAAACTAGATAAAATGTTAAATATTTCTTCAAATCCTGAATACTGATTGTTAACCAAAAGGATTGATTTACCTTCAACACAGGCTTTAGGCGCTATTGTAAATTTTACTCTTCTTAATATATCTTTATCCAAATTTTGTCTTAGTATATTCCATTCGTATTGAGTGAACGGTGTGTATATTCGAATATTATCTGCTGTTTCTCTTACAACAGAGATATTGCATTCTGTAGCCAAAAGTCGTAGTTTTATAAGTTTAATAAGATTTTCGACTTCATCCGGAATTCTTGAGAATCTGTCTTTCCACTCAGAAACGATATAATCAAGTTCGACCTCGTTTTTAACGTCAGCAAGTCTTTTGTATTCAATCATTTTTTGCTCAGAAGAGCCAACCCATTCATCTGGGATGAATGCTGTTATGTTAATATCAATAATCGCAGGTTTTGTTTTGTCGACAGCTTCGCCCTTTAATTCTTGAACGGTTTCTTCCAACAGCTGACAATATGTGTCAAAACCGACGTTTATCATATGTCCGTGCTGTTTTGTTCCCAAAATATTACCAACGCCTCTTATTTCAACGTCTCGCATTGCAATTCTGTATCCGCTTCCGAGTGTGGTGAATTCTTTGATAGCTTTTAGTCTTTCAGAGGCTTCTTTTGAGAGTTCTTTGTTTCCTTGGTAGAAACAATAACAATATGCCTGCTTTTCGCTACGTCCAACACGGCCTCGAAGTTGGTACAATTGCGCAAGTCCGAGTTTGTCGGCTTCGTGTATTATAATTGTGTTTGCATTCGGAATATCTAAACCGTTTTCAATAATAGTTGTACACAGAAGAATATCGCTTTCGTGGTTATCAAATCCGATAATTACGTCTTCCAGCTGTTTCTCGCTCAATTGTCCGTGCCCGATGGATATTCTTGCATTAGGTACAAGTTTTTGAAGTTCCAATTTAAACTCTTCAATCGTTTCTACCCTGTTATACAGATAAAATACTTGTCCGTCTCTGTCCAACTCGTTTGTAATTGCATTTTTTACCGTTTGTTCGTTATACTTCCCAACGTATGTCTTGATAGGCAATCTGTTTTGTGGCGGAGTATTTATGACGGAAATGTCTTTTATTCCGGACAGTGACATATACAAAGTCCTCGGGATAGGGGTTGCTGACATTGATATGATGTCAATGTTTTCACGAAATTCCTTCAATTTTTCCTTATGTCGAACTCCGAACCTGTGCTCTTCGTCGATTACAAGAAGCCCTAAATCTTTGAAAGAGACCTTGTCCTGAAGCAAACTGTGAGTTGCAACAACAACGTCGCATTTGCCTGTTGCAATGTTTTTCAATGTTTCGTGTCTTTCTTTTGTAGAACGGAATCGGCATAGTAATTCGACATCAATCCCAAACGGTTTAAACCGTTCCGAAATTGTTTGGTAATGCTGTAATGCAAGCACAGTGGTCGGTACGATAACAGCCACTTGTTTCAAGGATGTGACAGCCTTAAACATCGCTCGCATTGCGACTTCCGTTTTGCCAAATCCAACATCTCCGCATACAAGCCTGTCCATCGGAGAAGAACTTTCCATATCAGATTTAATGTCATTAATAGCCTTTGCTTGATCCGGAGTTTCAATATATTCAAACGCTTCTTCCATTTCAAGTTGCAAAGGTGAATCTTCTGCAAACACAATGCCGTTTTGCATTTTGCGCCTTGCATAAAGTCTTAATAAATCGTAAGCGATAGTCTCAACTTCTTTTTTGACTTTGCGTTTTGTGTTTTCCCAGTCAGAACCTCCCATTCTGGATAATTTTGGTTTTATTTGTCCGGAACCCCTGTATCTGCAAAGCATATTTATCTGTTCTGCAGGAATATGAAGTCTGTCTTTTCCTGCATATTCTATCGTTAAATAATCCTTGAGCTGTCCGTCAAACTCTTGTTTAGTAAGCCCTTGGTAAATACCAACCCCATGAATCGTGTGTACAACGTATTCTCCTGCTTTTATATCATTGATGTTTTCAATGTATTCGGCTTTTTCCTTGTAATGTCTTTTTCTGCCGGAAGGTAAATCTTTTTGTCGTTTATTGAACAGTTCTCTGTCGGTAATTATCAGAATTTTACCGTCTGCAATTTCTGTACCCATTGAGTTAATGCTATCAATATAAGTTACGTCAAAGATTCCGTGTTCTTCAAGAACTTCTTTTACACGTTCTTTGTAATCTGTTGCAATCGTGATTTGATAACCTTTTTTAGATTGTATGAACTCAGCAACTTTGTCCATATCAGCATCAAATATCTGAATGTTTCTTGAATCAATATCGATTACTTCATTCGACTCATCTGACAGAAAATTGTTTAAAAATATTTTTTGAAACCCTGCTGTCTTTTGTAAAATTTCGGTTTCATTAAAGTGATTAACATTTTTTAGAGGTTCTATCAAATTATTCTTTAACCCTTCATTATAAGAAGAGGTTAAGCTATCATCAATTTGAGTAAGTTTTGCGGATAATTCTGCGTATTCGTCATAAATAATTATGTAATCTTTAAAATAATCAAGTATGCTAACAAGATTGTTGTTGAAATACGATTGATAGACGTTAATTCCCTCAAAAAACCCTTCTTCATTGAATCGTTCTTTAAGTTCATTCGAAAATTCTTTTGGAGGTTCTTTTGGCAGGATGAACTTATAAAGAGGCAATATTTCAATCTCTTTTATTTTGTCAATAGATTTTTGTGTTTCGTTATTAAAATATCGTATATCGACAATCTCATCACCCCAAAATTCGATTCTGACTGGGTTTTCATGAAGAGAATAAATGTCGGAAATGTCTCCTCTGATAGAGAATTCACCCATGTCGGAGACCATAGTTGCACGTTTATAACCGAGTGCGGTAAGTTTTTTTAGTAAATCTGTTTGAGAAATTTCATCCCCAACTTTAAGCAGTAAAGAGTTCGCAGTGAAAAATTCTTCGTCCGGAAACATTTCAGTCAATACTTTTACCGGAGCTATAACGGTTTTTGGCTTGTTTCTCAGAACGGATATTTGCTTTTGGTAATCATAGATATTCCCACTCATAGCTTCGTATGGAGATGTATTTTGATACGGAAGCAATACGCTTTCTGTTCCAAACAAACGTTCCAAATCCACAGAATATCTTAATCCTGCTTGTTCAGTCGGGGTGATGAAAAGAATGTTTTTTCCGGATAACTTGCTGATACTTTCCATCAACAATAAACGGCTATACGAAGTAAGGCCGGTAAGTGTGAAACTCTTTTGTTTTTTTATATTTCTGACAAGATTATCAAAAAACGAGCTTTTTTCTAATTTCATTATTCGTGATTAGGGCTTTCGTATTCAATGCCCATTTCTTTAATTGCAGCAATGAACCTTTCAGCGCAAGCGTTCTGTACTTCAGGAGGCACAACTCTCAAAATTTCAACCGTTTTTGAAATAATTGGATCTTTGTCGTACCAACGGCAACCATTAACAGGTTTAACCAAATCGTAAAATCTGTCAAGAGCCTCTTTGGATACTTTTTCTTCCAATTTATCCAAGAATATAGCTGCGTGTTCACGCAATTCGTCCTGATAATTTTTTAAAAGTTCTATAACTTCAAGGAGTTTTGGATCGTGGTCATACCATCTTTTATAAGCGGGACTCATTCAGCACCCCCATTGTATTGTTATTAGTTTCATCAACTCTTACGATTCTTGCTCCAAGGCCGGTCAATTTGTCTTCAAATGATTCATAACCACGGTCAATATGGTGGAGTTTCTCGACAGTAGTTTCACCGTTAGCAATTAAACCTGCAATAACAAGTGCTGCTCCCGCTCTCAAGTCGCTTGCCGCAACTATGGCACCATTTAGGTTCTTAACCCCTTTGATAATAGCGTGGTTTCTGTCCTGATGGATATCCGCACCCATTCTTCTTAAATCAGGAACCTGCATAAATCTGTTTTCATACAAGCTTTCAGTGATAATACCTACACCGTTAGAAGTTGTAAGTAATGTCATCGCAATAGCCTGTAAATCTGTAGGGAATCCCGGATATGGCTGAGTTACAAAATTTATGGAATTGAGTCTGTTTCTGCAGCTGACTTCAATTGCAGTTGGTTCAGCCAATTTGATGCTGGCTCCCATTTTTATCAATTTATCATTAAAGAATGTTAAGTGAGCCGGATAAACATTTCTGATAACGGCTTTTCCTCTGGTAGCAACGACAGCTGCCATAAAAGTACCGGCTTCAATTCTGTCCGGAATTGTAGTGTATTCAGCCGGATGTAAATCTTCTGTTTTTACTCCGTTAATTACGATTTCAGAAGTACCTGCGCCAGAAATGTCAGCACCAATAGTATTCAAGAAATTCGCTAAATCCACGATTTCCGGTTCTTGTGCTGCGTTCTGAATCCTTGTAGCACCGCAAGCTGTAACAGCTGCAAGCATCAAGTTCTCTGTTGCACCAACGGAAGGAATGTCCAAATAAATATCAGCGCCGGTCAATTTTGGCGCTTTAGCGTGAACATAACCGTTTTCAATCTTAATTTTAGCACCGAGAGCTTCCAATCCTTTGATGTGGAAATCAACTCTTCTTTCGCCTATTGCACATCCGCCCGGCAGAGCTACAATTGCTTCTTTGCATCTGGAAATAAGTGCACCCAAAATAGTGAAAGAAGCTCTCATTTTGCTAACAAGTTCATATTTGGCAGTTATAGAGGTGATATTTGAAGCATCAATTGCGACAGATTTTTCTTTTCTGTCGTATTCAAGTTTTGCACCTAAATCGGAAAGGACATTCAGCATAATCTCAACGTCAGTGAGCTGAGGTACGTTGTATATCTTTGTACATCCTTTTACAAGAATAGATGCTGCAAGGAGTTTAAGTACTGAATTCTTTGCTCCGCCTACGGAAACTTCACCTTTAAGAGTTTCGCCACCTTGGATTATAAACTTCTCTGCCAAATTTCCTCCAATCTACAATATAATAATACAATCATTATAC
>CAKVMU010000008.1 GCA_934773085.1 uncultured Candidatus Melainabacteria bacterium | reverse complement strand
TAGTTGAAAGAGTCGCACAAAAAGGTTGGAACTCGACTCCTGATTTGAACATATCAATTGGCTATTCTAAAACTGACGGGTTTTATACAGTTGGTAGCAATGTCTGGGAAATCTAGGATTGTAAAACGGTAGCTTACATAAATCTGTTATGTTCTTTTTCCCATTCGACTGAGGTCATTCTGCCGTGTCCCGGATAAATCAGAGTTTGGGGTGGCAGGGTGAAAATTTTGTTTTCAATACTGTCTACAATTTGGTCAAAATCTCCGCCTTCGAGGTCGCAGCGTCCTACAGATTCTCTGAATATTGTATCCCCGCTGAAGAGTTTTCCGTCAACAAGGTAACAGACTCCGCCTTGGGTGTGTCCGGGAGTTGAGATGACTTTTATCTCAAGATTTCCGAGTTTTATAATATCGCCGTCGTTTACAAAAATATCAACTTTTGGAATGGATATTTCTGGGATTCCAAACATCGGAAGGTATTGGTTTGCTTTGTTAAGCCAACCTAAGTCTTCTTTGTTCATAACAATTTTTACGTTTGGATTTGGGCGTATTCCCGCAATATGGTCGAAATGACCATGCGTAAGCAGAATGTATTTGAGAGTCGCATCGTGCTCAGCCAAATCACGTTTTAATTCATCATTAACAGACGAACAATCAATCAGAGCTGCCTCTTTTGATTGTTCGTCAATTATTAAGTAATTATTATTATCAATAGGTGGTTCAATATATGTTTTAATAATCATATATCAATTTTAACCTACACAAGACAAATGTCCATCTTCTTTTTCAGATTTATTTTTGCCTGACATTTTAGCGATTGCGACCCCTGCAATTAAGGCTGCGGCAGCGATTCCTGCGATAATCCAACCCTTTTTGCCGCTTCTAACGGAGCCACTTCCGCCAGTACCGGCTTTGAAGGCTGTTTCGTCAAATGCTCCACGGCCATTACTTTTAAATGTTCCATTTACTTCATTATCTTGGGTTCTGCATTTATTTTTCAAGTATACTTCAAGAGCGGATTTGCCGTTATTGTATGCGTTATTGTTGTGCCATTCGATTTTTTCATTCATACAATTTTCAATATAGCTTTTTTGTTTTGCTTCAAATGTACCGTTTTTAAGCGGTTCTAAGAATTCAACCATTTTGTCTTTAACTTGTTTAGCACTATTTTCGACACGAGCTTCATCCAGAGCATCTGCAGGGATGTCTTTTGCTTTGCCTAATTTTTCAGCACTTAGCATAAACGGATCTTTTGTTAAAAGTCCGGTTTTACCTTCAACTACGAAGTCAGGTGCTCCACCTGTTTTAATAGAGAGAACAGGTGCGCCGGCTGCATAACTTTCGAACGGTGTGATTCCGCATGGCTCATATCTACTTGTTAATACTGCTAAATCAGCACAGTTTGCAACTCTTTTCGGGAATAATCCGTTAACATACAATGCATTTCCTTTGAAATAACCTTTTACTCCGTTTACTTCGATTTCACCGATTTTTTTGATTTCCTCTTGGATGCCTTTCCATTCAGTAGGCTCAACTCCGTTTACAGCTCTCCATGCGTCGTTACCGCCACCTGCGCCGAATAAGAGTTTGCATCTTTTTCTTGTCTCAATTGGTATAGAATTATCTTCTAAGAACATTCTGAATGCTCTTGCTGTTGTTTTTAAACCTTTTTGAGGGTCAGGACGTCCCCAAGAGATGAATAACAAATCTTCCGGAGTAGCTTTTGATAAGCCACCAAGTGTTAGAGGAAGCTCTGCCATGCCGTTTCTGATTCCGTTGATTTTGCCTTCGCTAAAGAATACTTTTGCAACTGCATCTTTGTCATTAGGAAGTTGTTCTGTAGCATCAGCAATAATGTTTATCAAATTTGTTCTGTTAGCTGCTTTTGCTTCAAAAATTTTGTCTACGCCATCAGCTTTTGTGTAAGGTGTATATTTTCTTGCATCATCAACGTTTTTGAAAATTTCGTTTAAGCTGCCTGAACCAAAGAAATCTGCTTGTTTCTCAGTTGCCATGTTTGCAGGTTTAGCGCCGTTAGTAACGCTGAGGATGTATTCATCAAGTCTTTTGAAATCATCTGTCAAACCTTTTGCGATATCTTCAGTTGCCTTGTCTGCAGCTTCTTTACCAAAGTTCATGGAAACGTGTCCCGGGCTGACTAATTCCGGACAGTCTTCTGCTGCTGCAAGTGCAATTTTTGTCATGTTGAAACTGCCTTCAGCATCCATAAAGTTTTTGAAATACGGTTCGAAAAATTTATAGATTTGTTCACTTTCTTCTGTTGTGGCGGTGCCTCTACCGATTTTTTCAGCAATCGCTTTTACTTTAGGATAACTTGGACTTGCTTGAAGTCTTTCTAAGTCAGCATCTGTAGCAATTACTCTGAAGAAATCAAGAGGGTTTGCATAGTGACCTTGATATCCTCTTCCAGGGTTGTGGAAGATGTCAACAAATTTTATCCCTTGCCAATATGGTTTGCCTTCTTTTGAGTATTCCATCGCATCTGTAAGCATTGTGCCTGCGAATCTGTCGTGCAAGATGATGTTTTGCGGGTTAAAGTTTTTATGTGCAGCAGTGTCCATTTTTTCTAATGAACTTTCCATTGCACGAATTTGTTCTGTGTAGAACATATCGTCAGCTGCATTGCCTCTGAATTGTCTTGTAAAGCCTTCTGCTCTGCCACCGTATGCAGTTGTGCCACCGTATGCGGTAGTTCCGCCATAAGCTGTTGTTCCGCCTGCCATTTCTGCATATTTTCTGTTAATACCATATGCTGATTTTCCGCTTGCGGCTTCTTGCGTGTGTATTACGTAAATGCCATCTTTACGGGCTCCGTTTGTATCAACTTCAAAAACTCTGTAAGGTACATTTTCCATTTCTAATGTATCTTTTTTGATACGGTGAACATCGCCATTTAATCCTACATCTTTTAAGAAGAAAAATTTTGTTACCTGTTTACCTTCTTTAGCTTCTGTTATAAGAGCAAATCTTTCACCCGGTTCAAGTTTGTAGTTTTGGTCTACCAATTTAAAATCTTCGCTTCTTACCAAAGGAGTTTTATTTGCCAATTTTTCTTCGGTACCCTTTTTGGCAACATACATACGTCCCTCATTGTCATCAAAAGAATAATAAGGGAAGAATGTTCTTACATCAACAGGCTTGCCTGTTACGGCTTCACCGTGATTTGCAATTGCTTCCGGAAGAGCTTCTGCTACATCGCCTAAACCCCCTGCTTTATAAATACCGCCCAAATAGTTGCTTTCTGTTGCGTATGCGGCAATTTGGTCAGGATGCTTTGCCGGATTGCCTTTGAAGCTGATTAAAGCAAAATTTGTTTTGTCTGCAATGATTGGGTCACTTACTTTGTTGACCTGGGCACTCTTAAGGTTACTTGCAGTATTTACTGAATAACCAGAGTTAATAGCGTTAATTCTCATGAACAACTCCTTATAATACACAACACATCTATATATATAAAAAACTCTAATTAAAAAAACTTTACTCTAATTCCCCAAAATGTTAAGTTATATTAAGTAAAATTTTGCCAATAGGGCTCTTACAAATGAATTCTACTCCAAACATATTTGTTTTACAACCTATCTGAATTACTGATGAATTGTAAATTTTCTTTAAGTAAAGGTCGAATATGTGTCAATTTTTCTTTTTACGCTTTTTTTAACTTGTAGATAATATTATCCGATGTAAGGAGGTTTTTAGTATGCAAACTCAACGTGTGAGTGGAATTAATTTTAGAATGGATTCCGGAATAAAAGAAGAGAACGTAAAAACAGAGAATAATACGGTCACCCAACCAAGCGCAAAGAAAAATAACAAAGTCTTGCCGCTTGTAACGGCAGCTGTTGCTGTTGCTTCACTCGGAGTTTCTGCATACGCACTGAAAGGACATGCAAAAGCAAATGGTGCGATAGACGGATATAAAAAAGCAGCTGAAGAAGCAAAGAAAATGGCAGAAGAAGCTAAAAAGAATGCAGAAGTTATTAAAAATGATGCAGAGGAACTTAAAAAGGCTGCTGAAGAAAAAATTGAGTCTTTAAAAAATAAAATTACAGAATTGAATAAAAAGGTTTCAGATGCGGGTACAAAAGCTGCTGAGGCCGAAAGTAAATCCGCAAATGCTGAAAAAATAATTGCGGAAAAACAACAGTGGAACGAAGGTTACTTGAATGCGTTGGATAGCAAAATCAAAGCTTCAGAAGGAGTTGTAAAAGTCGTTACTAACGGTAAAATCAGAAATGTTACGACTGTTGACAACTTGGTCTTGATGAAAAATGTTGATAATGCAGGAAACAGAATTCCTCTTGCTACGGATGTAAAAACTAAACTGAATACTGTTGCTTCTCGTTATATTACCGGTAATGGTATTGTTGTTCCAGCACTTGCGGCAAGTGCGGCAGTTTGGTTGCCAACGGCCGAATCTTTGCCGGAAAAAGAAGGCGGTTTGGGTGAAGTTCCGGTTCAAATTGCAAGAAATTTAAATAATGAATTTGGGGTTGAAAACTATATCGTAAGACCATTGAATGAAATCCCAGGTGTTTCTACATTGCAGGAAGTTGACGGAAAATACAGATATTGGTACAAAGGATTGAAAGATGAAAACGGCAAGCTTTTGGATTATATGAGCCTAGAAAAGGTAATGGATTTTGATACCAATGTTGTAAGAAACGGAGATTATCAAACTGAGCATGTAGAAGTTTTCTACGGAATTGACCCTTCTAACGGTTATAAACGTTTGATGTTCAGAAATCCTGATTACTTCAAGGCTTCAAGTTTGTATGCAAATTCACAAACAGCGACAGAACCTGAGAGATACAACTTCTTCTCAAAACTTGTGTATGAGTTTGCTAAAATTAAATCTGATCCGAAATCAATGACATCTTATAATATTTTGAATCAGGCACTATTCGATTCAATAAAAGCGCCGGATGCAATGGTTTTGAATGATTGGCATACAGCACCAATTGCAGCTTTAATGCGATTAAAAGCTCCTGTTGAAGCCGCAAATAAAGAATTGGCAGCGAATACGGCTAAAACATTTGAAGATATGAACCTGCTTTACATTGTTCACAACTCAGATTATCACGGTTGGGGCGGTGAATATTCTTCAGATATGTTGAATACTTTGTTTGATAAATACAGTTATGATATATACAAGAATGCTTTGACAGGATTTACAGAAGAAATAACCGATGCTGATGGCGAAGTAACCAAGGTTCCGATAGATTCACTTAAAAATGTTTTAACGGTCGAAGGTTCCGTAAATATGGCAAATATGGGTATGGCTTTGGCTACAAAAGTAAAACCGGTTTCACCTACATATGCGTTGGAAATGTCAACTGAACCGGAACGTGGTCATGCTCTTACTCACATCGCAGAAGTACGTTATAAAGCCGGTACAATGGCAGGTCAATCAAACGGTTGGGACAGAGCTGTCAACGAAGTTAGCGAATCGCAGTTGGCTAACTTTAACGGAAACTTAAATAAAGATAAAATTACTATTTTTGTAAGCGCAATAAATAACGTAAAAGGTTTGTCTGAATCTCAGAGAAAACTTGTTACAAAAACAATGGGTTCTCCGAATAATAACAATTATTTGCAAACTATAACAAATTTGCGTAAGTTGAACATTCCTCAAGTGACTGCTGAGATTGAAAAACTTAAACAAGCCGGAGTTACAGAACCAAGAACATTCAAGGCTGAAACTGCGGATATGGATATGGAATCCATAATGGAAGCCAGAAAACATAACAAAGCAATGCTTTTTGATTATCTAAAATCTATGGTTGAGTTTAATAGACATGAAAATCGTGAAGTATTTAATATTAAGGAATCCGGATTGACAGATTTATCTGATATTAAACCGGAAGATTTAGATGACATTCCGTTCTTCAATATGGGTGTTCGTTTTGTCGGACAAAAAGGTGTTCCGGTAGCAACAGGTGCTTGGGAAAAAATTCTTAACAATTGGGATAATTTGTATCCTGGTAAAAAACGTCCGATAGTCGTTATTGGTGGCGCTGATGCAGAGGGTGGAAAACACCGTAACACAGTTTCTAATGCAAAACGAAGATTGCAGGAAAAGGGCAAACATTTTGTCCAAATGGATGGTTTTGTGCCTAACAATATTTTGATGGCGGGTTCTGATTGGACAATGCGTCCGTCTTACTTTGAACCGGATGGCGACAAGTGGGAATCATTATATAAAGGTACTCCTGCTGTATTGACCAGAACCGGTGGTCATGTTGACTCTGTAAAAGACGGTTATAACGGAATTCTTACTAAACGTACAATGAAAGAAATTCGAGATGAACTCAGAGGCAGAGGTTTGTATGGTGATGCATTAGAATATGCACTTACTGAAGAGTTGATTAATGATTACGCAGATGCATTGAAGAGAACTCTCGACGCATTCTATAACAAAACTAACCAACGTGATTTTGTTGACCATGCTATCCATGGAAATCAAAGTTGGGTACAGCGTGATAGTGACGGTAAAATCCTAGAGTGCCCACTGGTTGGACACCTAAGGGATTTGGGATTCAATTTGGCTGATTTTAAACAGATTTCTGAATCAGTTTCTGAAAAGTAAAGCTTTACAAAACTTCATAATATTCGGAGGAAAAGTCAATTTTTTCTCCGAATATTACTTTATATATGTAAGGTTAGAAATTTAGGTTAGGTTTACGTATGATTAACAACATCTCGAATGTTGACACTCGTATGCAGCAGCAAATGGGTGTCGCAAAGGCTTCGCCGTCACTGGTCGGAATGTCTGCACCTCCGATACTCTCTTTCAAGGCAAAATTTTTGAAAGAAAAGGCGACATTAAGGATTAAAAAAATAAAACGTTCTGACAATATAGTTATCCCTGGTGATATTGAGGATGATTATGTTGATATAGTTGAAGATGACGGTTCCCCGGTTAATTCTTCGGGGAATAATCATGAGTTCAATTTCTTCCAGCTAGAACCGGAGAAACGAAAAACAAAGTTCCTAAAAAATTGTTATGTGATTGATTATATTCAATCACCAAGACAGAGATGTGGTCTCGGAACGGAGGCTGTCAAACAACTTGCGGAAAAAGCGATGTTTGATACACGTGCGGAAGGGCGTATTGTGACCTTTTCGGCCCCCGTATGGAAAGAATCTTCGCCAGCACTCTTCTTTTATAAATTAGGGTTTAGATTTATGGAGAAAGAGGCGAATGATTATATGGATGATTGTATAATTAAAAAAGTTCCTGATTTGCCACCGCAGATAGGAATGATGTATTTGCCTAAAGCTAATCTTCATAGGCTCTTAAGATATGGAGAACTATTCTAATGACTGATGTTCAAAATCTTAATTCGCATTATTCAACTAACCTTAAAGTTGAGCTGCCGTCCAATAGAGTGGCGATAGCTCCTCAAACCTTGCCTAAAAGTCATTTATACAATGATACAGATGCGACGAACAGATGGAAGTCAATTAACGAGGATATTTATCAGGAATCCAAAAAGGAAAACGGTAAAAGTAAATTAGGTTTCTTTAAGTTCTTTATGGGATTTGTGGCACTTTTCTTTGGAGTAAAGTTTGTTCGAAAATTCTTTAAATAATCTTAATAAGTATAAAAAAAGTTTTATGTTAGAATAATGAGGTAAAAAGATTATGAGAGGTAATTATGTGCGGAATTGTCGGATATATAGGAAGTAAGTCAGCGGTTGATATTTTACTTGATGGTTTGACTAATTTGGAATATAGAGGATATGACTCAGCAGGTATCGCTGTTGAAGTTGATAACAAAGTAGAAATTTATAAAGCAGAAGGTAAGCTTCAGAATCTTAAAGACATTGTAGAAAGAGATAAATCTCATATTTCGAAATCTACAATTGGTATTGGTCATATTCGTTGGGCAACACACGGAGCTCCGACTACTCTAAATGCACACCCGCATTCTTGTAATTGCGGAAGAGTTGCTGTTGTTCACAACGGTATTATTGAAAACTATAAAGAACTGAGAGAAAAGCTTGAAAAGGCTGGATGTACATTCCGTTCTCAAACAGATACAGAAACAGTTGCTCACCTTGTGGCATCAAAATTTGCACAAACTCACGATTTAACAGAAGCGGTAAGACTTGCTACAAAAGAAATTGAGGGTGCATATGCCCTTGCTGTTATGCATCAAGATGTAAAAGATACAATTGTTGCAACAAGAAGAAATGCTCCGTTACTTGTTGGTATTGGAGAGGGTGAACACTTTGTAGCATCTGATGTTCCGGCGATTATCCAATATACTAAAAAAGCGATGTATTTAGATGATAATCAAATCGTTACTTTAACACCGAATTCAATGAAGTTGATTGATATTGACAACAATGTTTTGGCGCAAAAGATTGAACTTTTGCCTTGGGAACCGATTGCGTTGAGTAAAATGGGATATAAGCACTTTATGCTTAAAGAAATCCATGAACAACCTGATGTTGTAAGAAACGTTCTTTCCGGTAAACTCAGAGCTAATGACGAACCTATTAAATTGAATGAGGTAACTCTTGACAGAGCAAAACTCAAAGATTTACAAAGAATTCAAATTGTGGCATGCGGAACATCTCTGCACGCTGCATTGGTTGGCAAATACATAATTGAACAGTTCTGTAATATCCCTGTAGACGTAGAAGCATCAAGTGAATATATTTACAGACATACAGTTACTGATGCAAATACTCTTGTAATCGGTGTTTCACAGTCAGGTGAAACCGCTGATACAATAACCGCTGTTCGTCAGGCTAAAAAGAGAGGTTCGCATATTTTAATCGTAACCAACAGACCGGATTCAACAATGGCTCGAGAAGCAGACAGTTTAGTTCCGGTAAATGCGGGTATTGAGGTTTCTGTAGCGGCTACAAAATCTTATATGGCTCAATTGATTTCATTCTATCTTCTTGCAATTTATATGGCGGAAGTAAAAGAATCAATGAGTGAAGCCGAACTTGCGGAACTGAAACACGAACTTATTGTGTTACCGCAAAAAATTGAAAAAGTTTTATCTCACAAAGAATCAATTCAAGCTTGTGCAAAAAAATTCTCTTCTTCAAAAGATTTCGTATTTATTGCAAGAGGCATAAACTATCCGACAGCGTTAGAAGGTGCATTGAAGCTTAAGGAAATCAGTTACATTAATGCAACTGGTTATCCTGCCGGAGAATTGAAACACGGACCTATTGCCATGTTGGATGAGTCAATGCCGGTTCTTGCGGTTTTGATGTCTGGTAAAGTTTACGAAAAAATTCTTTCAAACGCAGAAGAAGCACGTGCAAGAAATGCCAGAATGATTGCATTAACTGATTCAACAGATTCAAAACTTGATGAATTGTTCGATTGCATTATGAGAGTTCCGGAAATCAATGAACTTCTTTCTCCTGCGTTAGCAGTTGTGCCGCTTCAACTTTTGGCATATTATATTGCGGAATTCTTAGGTAAAGATGTTGACCAACCAAGAAACCTTGCAAAATCTGTAACGGTGGAATAATGCAAGTTATATCTGAGTTAATAGAAATTCCGAATAATAATGCACCAACGGTTGAGTATATTGAATCTGAGTTAACAAAACGCAATATTAATGCGCTTAGATGGGCGATTGTACATGTTAGTGATAGAATGTATACTGTTAGTATCGCTAGTCTAAAGAGATAAGGATGAAAAAGATGATTTCTATGCAAATAAAATCTGATATTAAGGATATAAATCTTGCGGAACAAGGTGAGAATAATATTGAATGGGCATTGAAGGATATGCCTGTTTTGAAAAAAATTAGGGATAGATTTATTTTGGAAAAACCTTTCGCCGGCCTAAAATTGTCAGCTTGTTTGCATATTACAAAAGAAACAGCTGCGCTTTGCACTGTTATGCAATCGGGTGGGGCAGATATTGCTTTGGTAGCTTCAAATCCTCTTTCAACTCAAGATGATGTTGCGGCTGCACTTGTTAAATACTGGAACATTCCGGTATTGGGTTATGCAGGTGAATCAAAAGATGTTTATCATTCTCATATTATGGATGCGATAAATCATAATCCGGATATTATTATTGATGACGGTTGCGATTTGGTTGCCATGATTCACTCTAAAAGACCGGATATGGCAAGCCAAATTATCGGTGCAACTGAAGAAACAACTACCGGAATTGTCAGATTGGAAGCTCTTGAAAAGCAAGGCGAGTTAAAATTCCCGACGATTGGTGTTAATACAAGTTTAACAAAACATTTGTATGACAACAGATACGGTACCGGTCAAACTGCAATGGACGGAATTATGCGTGCCACAAATGTTTTGATTGCCGGAAAAACAGTTGTTGTTTCTGGTTATGGTTGGTGCGGAAGAGGATGTGCTCTAAGGGCAAAAGCGTTAGGCGGAAACGTTATTGTTTGCGAAGTCGACCCGCTTAAAGCTTTGGAAGCTGCAATGGAAGGATACAGAGTTATGCCTATTGCAGAAGCAGCAAAAGAAGGCGACATATTCCTAACAGTTACCGGAGACAAACACGTTATTGATGTCGAACATATGATGAATATGAAAGACGGTGCTTTTGTAAGCAACGCAGGACACTTTGACAGAGAAGTTAATGTTGAAGGTTTGAAAGAAAAAACGGTAAGTATAAAAAGAATCAGACCGTTCTTGGATGAATATAAGTTAGTAAACGGCAAATCAATCTATGTTTTGGCAGAGGGCGGACTTGTTAACTTGGCTGCTGCAGAAGGTCATCCGGCTTCAGTTATGGATATGAGTTTTGCAAATCAAGCTTTGGGTATAGAATTTTTGGTTAAGAACAAAGGTACATTGGAAAATAAATTGTATACGCTTCCGAAACACGTTGACGAAGATATTGCAAGAATGAAGCTTGAATCAATGGGAATCTCTATTGACAGCTTAACAGAAGAACAGGAAGAGTATTTGAATAGCTGGAAATAAATGTATTGAGTCAGTTGGCAAAAAATATTTTTAGCGTTTTTTAAGTATATGAAAATCGTTAGAATATGAAAGGCTAATGTATGCAAATTTCAAAAATCTCTCAACCAATGTTTTGTAGTCAGATGAATGGATTAAAAACTCAATCAACTCCTGTTGAAACACAAACAAATTCAGAAATGATAATTTCTGATAATTATGGTCGTGCAATGGTGAATTTTAGAGGTGCTGACAAGCTACTCTTTAAGCAGGACGAAGCTTTGCTAAAAACATTGGGTGAAACTTTAGGTTTGAGCAAAGAAAAAGCTATAATCTTAAAAGACGAATTCTCAAAATTTTTGAAAGAAAACAACCTTAAATCTTTAACAGAAGCTAAATTTGCTGATAACGATAAAGGGTTTTATGAAGAGTGTGAATTTATAGGTGAGCTTAACCGAAGAATCACGGAATCATTGCATTTGAGCGAAAACGAAGACGATGTTGTGAATTTGGAATTACTAAAGATGTCTGAAGAAAAAGAAAATTATGTTCCGGGTGGGCAAGAATATGCTAAAGATATGCTGGCTTTTGACGCCTATTTAAAAAAGGAAGCAAAAAACCTCTTTTAAATGAAAGTTAAAGTTAAGTATGATATAAAAAAAATCGGTTGTTTAAACCGATTTTTTTATTTTATTTGTTTCGTGTTGATTTCAACGCTTTTAATATAATATTTCTGGCTTCAAGTGCCTGTTCGTGGGTTAAAGGCGGAACACCCTTTAGTGGGTATTCAATTCCAAGATTTTCATATTTAGGAATTGCCATATCGTGGTATGGAAGAACGTCAAGGGCAACGATGTTGTGTAATGTTCCCAAAAATTCTCCCAACCTTGTAAGGTACTCTTCTTTAAAGGTTATTCCCGGAACAACAACGTGTCTGACCCACATAGGTTTCTTTGTTTCAGACAAATATCTTGCAAAATCCAGAATGTTTTTGTTTGAATGCTTTGTGAGTTTTTTGTGTTCCTCGTCGTCAATGTGTTTTATATCAAGCAGTACAAGGCTTGTATACTTCAAAAGTTCGTCAACTTTTTCCGTATGTTCCCTGTTAAACAGGACTCCGGATGTATCAAGAGCGGTATGAATATCTTTTGCACGGGCTTGTTTGAATAGCTCTGTGACAAATTCCATTTGAGCCATTGGCTCTCCTCCGGTAACAGTGATTCCGCCTTTGCAAAATTCACGCACACCTTCGTATTGGTTTAATATTTCTTCAACAGACATTTTGTTATTGTCTTTGAATTCCCATGTGTCAGGGTTATGGCAGTATTGACATCTCATCGGGCAGCCTTGTGTGAATACAACAAACCTGATTCCCGGCCCGTCAACTGTTCCGCAGCTTTCAACCGAATGTATATTTCCGTAAATTGTCATAATAAATACCTCTTTTGACCATGTTAGCACAAAAAATCTTTGGGTGGGAATCACTTCGTTTTTCCTACTCTATGTAGCTTGCTCAACGATTTTTGTTTAACTTTTGTAACATTTTACAGAATTTATCTAAAGAAAAATAAAAAAAGGTCGTTATACATCATATAACATAATTTATATTTTGATAAAGGATTCTATATGAAAGATATTTCTAAATTATCCAATGTTGAATCTACTAATATTAAACCAGTTAAATTAAAACAACTTAAAAAATTAGATGATGTTAGTATATTTACACAATTTGATACCAATAACAATGAAGCAATAAGTGATAACGAAATTCGTGAGCAAGGTTATGTTGGTAAAGCCTTTAATAAAGTAAAACAATACTTAATAAATCGTTTTGGACAAGAGAAAGTTGCTAATCCAACGGATGAAAATGGTTATTTTCAATATAGTAACTGGCTGCCGGAACAGAGAGTAATAAAATCTCTTGACGAATTAGAATTGCGTAATGACTGCTGTTATGATGTTAGAGGTTGTGATATTACGCAACTTGATTTATCTGAAGAACAATTATTGAACCTAACAATAGATAAAACAACCATTATGACTCCTGAACAAAAAGCGGTAGTGGAACCATATATGGAAGCTGCAAAAAATCCGGGGTTGGGAATTCGCCAATTGCATGAACAGGGTTTAACCGGTAAAGGTGTAAATATGGCAATTATTGACCAACCACTGGGTATGCACCAAGAATACGCAGATAATATCATTGGACAGGTTCACGATATTAATTCCGAAGAAATGTGTTGGACTGAAGCATCTATGCACGGTGCAGCTGTTACTTCAATCGCAGTAGGTAAAAATATAGGTGTTGCACCAGATGCAGGTTTAGTTTACTACTCAGCTGTAAATATTTCTAAAGACCCAGATGATATTAAAACTTATAAAGAGCGGATTCAACAAGAAATTGAAACTCATAAGGATGATACTCATTATGTAAAATATTTGCAAGAACAACTAAGTAATATCGATAACTTTGGAGGATGTTCTTCTAATAAACCTTACGTCGATGCAATAAATAAAATTTTAGACGAGAATGAGAAATTGCCAAAGAGTGAACAAGTCTCTGTTATTTCAATTAGTTGGGGATTTGCCGAACTTGCCCCAGGGTACGAAGACTTACAGCAAGCTATCCAAAGGGCAAAAGACCAAGGAGTTTTCATAGTATCAACTGCACTTGAAAGAGATTATAATATGGCTACCTGTGGAGCTAACAGAAATCCAAAAGGTGATTTAGAAAATCCAAATAACTATGAAGCAGGTGCTTTTTGGAAACAAAGTTCGGAAGAAAATCCTATGGATAAAGAGTTCAATGATAAGTTCCTATTAGTGCCAATGGATCATAGGACTGTTGCTGATTATATGGATGGAACGTCATATAGATATGAAGGTAATGACGGCGGAATGAGTTGGTCAACGCCTTGGCTTGCTGGAATGTATGTTTTGGCAAAACAAGCAGATCCAGATATAACTCCTGAAAAGTTTTGGGAATATGCGTTAGAAACTTCGGATGAATGTAAAAACAATGATTCCGGACAGTATGTCGGAAGAATAATAAATCCGCAAGCGTTGATTGAAAAGATACGGGAATAAAAAATGTGAATATAGGGTGGAAATAGCGCAGCGGTCTCGCCCTACGATTTATAAATAAATACCGGTCAAAACATTCGTTTTGACCGGTATTATTATTTTTTTATCAATTACAACTAGCAACTGCAGCCGTTACCCAATGAAGAATGGAATGTTCTTGAGATAACGTCGTCTTGTTGTTCTTTTGTAAGCTTGATGAAGTTTACTGCATAACCTGAAACTCTGATTGTAAGTTGAGGATATTTTTCAGGATGTGCTTGTGCATCAAGCAATGTTTCTCTGTTAAATACGTTTACGTTTAGGTGGTGTCCACCTTTTTCAACATAACCGTCTAAAAGATTTATTAAGTTTTCTTCTTGTTGTGTTGTCATTTTTTTATTCCTTTTTTGTTCGGTGTGCTGGTTTGCACACGCTACTAACTAACTATTAAATTCAATTGAAGTTAATAAGAGTTAGGTTAATAAGTGAATAAGGAAAATAATTGCTTATTAACCTATTCACTTATTTACTTATTAACTTTTATTGGCAATTTCCTTCTGAACATCCGCAATCAAGTTGGATATCCAAATCACCCATGAACACTTCATCTTTACCTAATGCGTTAGGAATGATAGAGAAGGTGTTTGAAATACCGTCTTGTGCATCGTTGAACGGAAGTTTTGCTACTGAAGCAAGTGATGCTACAGCACCGTGAGTATCACGTCTGTGCATTGGGTTAGCACCAGGAGCTAGAGGAATACCAGCTTTTCTTCCGTCAGGTGTGTTACCAGTTTTCTTACCGTAAACAACGTTTGAAGTGATTGTTAAGATTGACATTGTAGGAATAGAATTTCTATATGTATAGTGTTTTCTAATCATGTTCATGAATTTCTTAACGATACCAACTGCGAATTGGTCAACTCTGTCATCGTTGTTACCGTATTTAGGGTAATCACCTTCAACTTCGTAATCAACAACCAAACCGTTTTCATCACGGATTGTTTTAACTTTTGCATATTTGATTGCAGAAAGTGAGTCAGCAACTACTGAAAGACCTGCAATACCTGTTGCGAAGTATCTCTTAACGTCTCTGTCGTGAAGAGCCATTTGAGATCTTTCGTAGCAGTATTTGTCGTGCATGTAGTGGATTACGTTCAATGTGTTAACGTACAAGCCTGCTAACCATTCCATCATATCTTCATATCTTTCCATAACTTCATCGAAGTCAAGGTATTCAGAAGTAATAGGTCTGTATTTAGGACCAACTTGTTCTTTGATTCTTTCATCAACACCACCGTTGATAGCGTACAACAAGCATTTTGCTAAGTTTGCACGAGCGCCGAAGAACTGCATTTCTTTACCTACTACCATTGAAGATACGCAGCAAGCGATTGCATAATCATCACCGTGAGTTACTCTCATCAAATCATCGTTTTCGTATTGAATAGATGAAGTTGTGATAGAAATGTGAGCTGCATATTGTTTGAATGCGTGAGGTAATCTCTTAGACCACAATACTGTCATGTTTGGTTCTGGAGCAGTACCAAGGTTTTCAAGTGTGTGAAGGTATCTGAATGAGTTCTTAGTAACCATGTGACGACCGTCAATACCAACACCACCGATTGATTCAGTTACCCAAGTAGGGTCGCCTGAGAACAATGAATTGTATTCAGGAGTTCTTGCAAATTTAACTAATCTTAACTTCATGATGAAGTGGTCAATCATTTCTTGAGCTTGTGCTTCAGTGATTAAACCTTTTTTCAAATCTCTTTCAATGAAGATATCCAAGAAAGTTGAAGTTCTACCGATTGACATTGCAGCACCGTTTTGTTCTTTTACAGCTGACAAGTAACCGAAGTATAACCATTGGATTGCTTCTTTAGCGTTTGAAGCAGGTTTTCTGATATCGAAACCATATTCATCACCCAATTCAGCCATTTCTTGCAATGCTCTGATTTGTTCAGCGATTTCTTCCTTTAATTGGATTTTTTCAGGTCTCATTTCGCCGTCTAATGATGCGTGTTGTTCTTTTTTATCTTCAATCAATCTGTCGATACCATAAAGAGCGATTCTTCTGTAGTCACCTATGATACGACCACGACCGTAAGCATCAGGCAAACCTGTCAAGATTGCTGCGTGACGAGCTTTTCTCATTTCTGGTGTGTAGCAATCAAAAACGCCTTGGTTGTGTGTTTTTCTGTATTTTGTGAAAATTTCAGTGATTTCTGGGTCAACTTCGTAACCGTAAGATTTGCAAGAAGTTTCAGCCATTCTGATACCACCAAATGGTTGAAGTGAACGTTTTAGAGGTTTATCTGTTTGTAAACCAACGATTTGTTCCAAGCTCTTGTCAATATAACCTGCAGCATGAGAAGTGATTGTAGAAACGATTTTTGTGTCCATGTCAAGAACACCACCGTTTTCACGTTCTTTCTTGAACAAGTCGCAGCATTCTTGCCACAATTTAGTTGTAGCTTCGGTAGGACCTGCCAAAAAGCTTGAATCACCATCATAAGGTGTGTAGTTTTTTTGAATAAAATCTCTTACGTTGATTTCTGACTGCCATTTGCCGCCAACGAAATCTGTCGCAGAAGATTCTCTTTCCAATGTTAATTCTGACATTTTAATCTCCTTATCTTCGTCACCCATAAGGCAACTTACTATTACTAACATCTCTTAATAGTATTATACCGCCAAAATAAAATATAAAACAGTTGTTTCTACAACAAGTATTAAGATTTTGTAAAGTTTTGCATGGTGGGGTGATGTACACTACTGCAAAATTACAGCAAAAATGTGAAAAATTACTAAAAATTGTTGTCGATACACCTATTGTCAAAATCTGAAAAACGTGTATAATGATAAAACGACTAAAAAAGGCGCAAGAAAGGGATGTGGAATTTAATATGGATTGCATGACAATTTCTACCTTTAGAAACCTTGAACAACAAGCTATCAGACAAAGATACAATGAGATTTACGCACACGAATTGGCACACAAAAATGCCGGCGGTTCTATGGCAGGTGCTATTGTTATAGAAAAAGGTGCTAATGGTGTTCCAATTGGCGGGCATGTTTCTATCAAAATGCCTTCTTTGAATCCGCAAAATCCTGACGAAACAATCAAGCAGGCAAATGTAGTTATCAGTGCTGCTCTTGCACCATCTAATCCTTCTTCACAGGATTACAATGTCGCATCAAAGGCTTGTGCAATAAAAGCTAAGGCCGAAAATATCAAAACCAACAAGGGGCTGGATTATTATGCTTAAATATTTATTTCTTTTATTAATTTACAAACCATGCCGTATTCCGGTTGAAATTACGGACTAATTTATTTTTTCAAATCTTTGCTTCTTAAATCTCTGTGATAAGTTATTGCAAAACGGTGCGCTTCGTCACGGATTCTTTGGATTAAATAAAGGGCATTTGAATCTTTTGGCAAGAGTATAGATTTTGATTGGTGCGGTAAAAATACTTCTTCTTCTCGTTTTGCAAGAGAAACAAAGTCGATTCCGTCTTTACCGATTTTTATTCCCATATCTTCAACAATTTGCATAACGCTTGAAAGCTGACCTTTTCCGCCATCAAT
>CAKVMU010000007.1 GCA_934773085.1 uncultured Candidatus Melainabacteria bacterium | reverse complement strand
GTGTCCGCCCAGTCCGGAAAAAATCGCTAGAGACTAAGAGCAATCTTAGTACCAGATAGATGATTATCTAAAACAGAACACGGCTTACGGGCTACTTTATCTTTTATAAAAGAAGCGAGGCGATTTGCATTCTGCAAATCGCCTCGCTTTACTAATCTTTTAATTAAACAGTTGCCATTTTTTCTTGTAATGAATGAGCAGATTCTTCATACCCAGCTCTTCCCATCAATGCGTATGTATAATTCTTTGCCTGTTCAACTCCCGGCTGGTTAAAAGTATTGATATTATACAACTCACCGGCAATTGCAGTCTGAACCTCCAACATATACAACAATTGAGCAACGTTGTATTCATCAACTTTCTCTAAAGAAATTGTCATTGTAGGACGTGAGTAATCTGACAATGCAACCCTTGTAGAATCCGCTTCGGCATTAATCAAATCATTAATAGTTTTACCGCCCAAATATCCCACACCTGTATATTCAAAAATCTTAGGGATTTCAAGCGTTGTATCAAAATTATCCACACGGATAAATGTAATGATTTTATTATTTGGTCCTTCATTATACAACTGAATTTGAGAGTGTTGATCAGTTGCGCCCAATGCTTTAATTGGAGTCGGACCGACATTAACTTTTTCACCGTTGTTATTCACTTCTTTTCCGAGAGATTCCGCCCACAGTTGTACATACCAATCAGATACGTATTTCAATCTGCTTGAATACGGCATCATCACTGATAAATTTTTGCCTTTCTTTGTATCCATCAAATACTGAATCAAAGCACCTTGCGCTGCTATATTATCATTAATATTTGTATTCTTAAGAGCCAAATCCATATCCTTGATACCGTTCATAATTTGGTCAATATCAAGTCCAACCAATGCAAACGGAACCAAGCCAACAGCTGAAAATACAGAAAATCTTCCGCCAACATCATCAGGCACAACAAAGGTTTTGTAACCTTCTTGGTCAGCCAATTGTCTCAATATACCTATTTTTTTATCAGTTGTTGCTACAAAGTTTTTTCTGTAATCACGACCAAGTTCTTTTTCCATAAGATTTTTTATAATCATATATTGAGACATAGTCTCAGCTGTAGAACCTGATTTTGTAATCACATTAACTAATGTTTTTTTCAAATCTAAAACTTGCAACAAACCGTTAATTGAGTCGGGATCAATATTATCTAAGAAGAAAATTCTTGGCAAACCGTTTCTTTGTTCAGGTGTCAAAAGGTTCCAATACGGTTTCAACAATGCTTCCGTAACTGCCAAACCACCCAATGCTGAACCACCAATTCCAAGCACCAATATATTATCAAATCTTCCCTCGACCATAGATGCAAATTCTTTAACATACCATACTGTTTCTTCGTTATAACCAAGATTCATCCACTGCAGCCACTGTCCGGGTTTATCTTTTCTTTGGTTCAAATTAGCAATAATTTTTGCAATTGTATCTCTGTAAGAATTAAATTCTTCAGAAAGATTCAAACCATTTTCACTTCCGATAACCATCGCATCAGCATTTCTGTAGTTTAGTTTAATCATGTTAACCTTTCTTCTTTTATAACAGCAATCCTATATAATAATTGTACTATTAACAATTAAAATTTCAAGGTGTTACTATTTAGTAATAACCGCCTTTTAGGGGAATAAAACTTTTAAAAATTTTATGATAAAATATGTACTATGAAAGGTTTGTTAAAAACAATTTTTATATTTTTTGCTCTTGTTACAGCGTTTTGTTTTGCTCAACAAGAGACATTCTCTTACGATATTCAACAAACCAATTATATTCAAAATGACTATCAAAAAGTTGTTTTGGTTTCAAATTCAATGCGTGGGGAAGAAACTTTATCTAACCCTAAAGATAGTGATTATACTCCATTTTGGAATGACAATCATATTACATCAGTCATTTCTGAAAAACATAATTTATTAAAAACTCCACCCGAATTTGTTCGGGAATCCATTCATAATATATCAACCAACCTTGAAACTGATATTTCTATAAGAGCTCCTTAGCTTAACTCTAAAATGTTAAGCGTACACGAGGCTATGTTATTTACATAGTCAGTTGATGTTATGAAAAGGAGAAAATAATGGACACAACGTTGGTTAAAGACGGGCTCATTGTTATGCTTATGGGTATGGGAACCGTTTTTATATTCCTGACAATTATGATATTTATGATGCACCTTAACAGTTACATCCTAAAAATCGTTAATAAATTCTTTCCGGAAGAAATTCCTGTTGAGAAAAAATCCGTAAAGAAAAATTCAGGGAATGATGAAGATATTGCAGTTGCTATCGCCTGCGCAATCCAAGCTGCCGGCAAAAGAACTGCTTAACCTAAAAAGGAGCAAATTATGGAAAATGAAAATATCACAAGAAATGACAGTTCACTAAAAGAATCTCATGGAACAGGTGTTCTTAGCACTATGATTTTTATGCTCGCTGTCGTTATGGTAATGATTATTTTGAAACATTATATTGGCTAACAAATAAGGAGGGGGCGCAGCCAACGGCTGCGCCCCCTTTTTTAAACCATTAAATTCTTGTTTTTAATTTACCTTCTTTTGCACGTTTTTTTCTTCTCATCAAATCTACAAAAGCTTCTAGTCTTGTAACATAGCCTGCTTTACCGGTTTGTTCATCCATAATCAAAGTCAAAATCGGAATATCATGATCCCCTCTCATTGTCGGGAAGATATTTTGTGACATAATTTCCGGCATACAAGTAAACGGAGAAATATGAATTATACCGTCTTTGCCTTTTTTGTCAGCAAACACAACGTCCGAAACACATTCAAGAGCATCACCACCAATATCTCTCATTAAGTATGGTTTTGCCATTTTTTCTGCACGTTGCAAGTGGGTTTCCGCATTTTGGAAAGCTTTCGGTATAATCGCATCCTTCAAAAAGCTTCCAACTGTCAAACTTCTTCTTGTTTGAACACCCATTCTGCCCAATTCACGTTCAATGTTTTGATTAGAAAATTCGTCATTTACAAGGAAGATTTCACCTGTCAAATCAACGTTCAAAACTTCTCTGTTTTCATCTATTTCAGTTTTTTCAATTTCTTTTAGAGCCAATTCATACGCTTTGTGTAACTCACGTGTAGAATTTGCTTTATCAATCATTCTTAATGCTTTTTTATAGTTCTTTTCAGCATCCCCAAATTTAATTTCTCTTGCTCTGTAATATGAAAGCGCTTTATCCAAATCATCAATTGCGAATATTTTTCTCATTGTAATATTTATAGCTCTCATAATCAGAATCGGATCATTTTTTCCGGAGATTTCTTTTAAAAATTTGTACAAGCCCTTTATACCATCATATAGAGAAAGCTCAATATAATTAGCCTTGTAACCTAAATCTTTCAATGTGTTATAAATATTATTGCCATATTCACCTAAACGACAAATTCCCGGAGATGTAATCATAGCCACATAATCAGCCCCACCTTCAATCGCTTCGATAAAGTTCCCGAGAATCAATTTATAAGGTAAACAAATTGCCTCCGGCGAATTTTTAGTACCATATGATAATGTTTTTTTACTTGTATAAGGCGGCACAAATGGTTCAACACCAACTTTTCTTAAACCTGCTGCCCACGCTATAGAAATAGTTCCCATATGAGGAAACGCAACTTTTAGCTTTTTATTTTTTTCTTTTGCCATTTATATTACTCCCCGCAAACAATTATACAATAAAAACATTTTTTGATATAATAAAACTATGGGGAGAATAGTTCAACTATCAAAAAACGTTATAAATCAAATTGCAGCAGGAGAGGTTATTGAACGTCCGTTTTCTGTTGTAAAAGAACTTGTTGAAAACTCTATTGATGCTGGAGCTTCCAGAATCAGCGTAGAAGTTGCCAATGAATGTCGAGATTTAAGAGTCGCTGATAACGGCTCCGGAATCCACCCTGATGACATATTGCTTGCATTCTCAAAACACGCAACCAGTAAGATTAAATCCGGTGAAGATTTATACAATATCAAAACGATGGGATTTAGAGGGGAGGCTCTTGCAAGTATAATTTCAATTTCAAAACTCACTTGTATAACAAGAACCCCAGACTTTGATTACGGAACAAAGGTAGAATGCCAAAACTCCGAAGTTAAGCAATCCCAAACCGGATGTGCTGTTGGCACGATAATGGAAATCCGTGATTTGTTTTACAATCTACCGGCAAGACTTAAATTTTTAAAATCCGCAAAAACAGAGTTTGCTTACATTAATGAATTTATGGTTTCTGCGGCAATCGCTCATCCTGAAATATCATTTGAGCTTAAGCAAAACGGAAAAACCACTTTCAAAACAACAAGTCAAAGCGAGCTTTTACAAACAATCAAGGAACTGTTTTCACAGGAAACCGCTTCTTATTTAAAACCGGTTCTAAAAACAGACCCGCTTTCCGATTTAAAAATTTCCGGTTTCGTAAGCTCACCTGATTACACCAGAGCAAGCAAAAAAGATTATTATACCTACGTTAATTCAAGACTCGTTAAGTGTCCGGTTTTCCAAAAAGCAATTGATACCGTATACAGAAATCTGACCGGAAATTCAAGATATCCGTTTGTGGTACTAAACCTTGAAATACCGCCGGTAGATGTAGACGTTAATGTCCATCCGTCAAAAAAAGAGGTACGATATAAAAATCCTAACCAAATTTTTAACTTTATATACTCTTCAGTCGACAGTGCGCTAAAATCAATTATCGAAAAATCCGAACAACGCACTATTCTCAGACCGCAAGAAGTGGCTATAGAATCTCAACCTATTGAAATCTTCCGCAAAGAACCTGAAAATTTGTACGTACAAGAAACTACATCAATATCAGATATATTTTCAAAACCGGATGAAACACCAAGTGCGCCAATCAAAGAAAAGCCAAAGTTTGAAGTGGTTAAACAACCTGAACAAGTAAAATTTGTTGAGCAACAAGAGTTTGTGCAAGAGGATATAATTATTGGTCAGTACAAAAAAACATATATTCTCATTGAAAAAGAAAATGGTTTAGAAATTGTTGACCAACACATCGCAGAAGAACGCTACATTTATGAACAGCTGAAAAAGTCAAAAAATATTGATTGCCAGCTTTTGATAATCTCCGATGTCATACAGGTTTCTCCGTCTGAGAAAAACTTATTGGAAACAAACAAAGACAAACTTCTTAAATTTGGATATGAAATAGACTTCCTATCTGAGAATGAAGTTATTTTCAGAAAAGTTCCGCAAATTCTCTCAAAAGTTCCCCCAAGAGAAATTCTTGCTGATATTTTGGACAACATTGCAGGAAATCTTGATAATATTGAAGAACAGATTCTTATAACAACCTCTTGCAAAGCTGCGGTTAAAGCGAACACCTACCTCAACCACTATAGGATGGAGGAAATAATTAAGAACTGGAGAACTTGCGAGAATCCGGAAACTTGCCCACACGGACGACCTATCTCTAAATTCATTGAACACAAAGAACTTGCAAAATGGTTCCAAAGGAACAAATAGAATTACTTGGACTCTGGTGAGATTCCCCAATGTAATTTATTTCTTAATACAGAATAAAATCTTTCTTCACCAAGAAAAGCCAATAAAGCTTTGTCTTTAGCGGTTCTTATCGTAATATTATCGGAACATTTTGTTGAATCATAACCGTCAACAGCCAAAGACAACAATTTATCTCCGGTTTTTACTGTAATAACCTCATCCGGAGGCACGACTAGCGGTCTTACATTTAACGTATGCGGACAAATCGGAACTATTGTAATTGCATCAAGCGACGGATGCAAAACCGGACCTCCTGCTGACAATCCATACGCAGTTGAGCCGGTTGGTGTAGATACAATTAAACCGTCCGCTATGTAGTCACAAACTTCTTGTCCGTTGATTTCCAAATAAAATTTTGACGTTCTTGACGGGTCACACCCTTTTATAACAAAATCGTTCAATGCCAAAAAGCCGGATGATTCAAGCATCAATCTTTTCTCAACCGAATATTTTTTGTCTAAAACCGCCTCTAGCGCAGACTTTAAACCTTCGACACTTGTCTGCGAAAGGAATCCAAGACGTCCGAGATTTATACCAAGAACAGGTACTTGTTCAGAAGAATAAAACCTTGCGGCCTTAAGAAGAGTTCCGTCTCCGCCAATTACAAACGAAAACTCTCCGTAATTGTCCATCTTATCCAATTCAAATGATTTAAACTCAATTTTGCTTGTAATAAGCATACTCTCCAACAAGGATAGCGCATCTTCACAGCCTGTTATGTTTTTATTGTAAACGACATTGATTCTCATATCCCAAATTATACCATATAAACTGATTTTACAAATGTTTTGAGAATGATATAATTAAGTAGAAATAAGAGGATAGACAAATGATTGAAATGAAAGTAATGGGTATAGCACTTGATGTAAGAACAAATTCACCGATTGTTGTTTTACACGATTTGGATAACAGAAAGGCTCTTCCAATATGGATTGGCTCTGCTGAAGCAAGCGCTATCATAAGATGTATTGAAGGACTCGTTGTTGCACGTCCTATGACCCATGACTTGGTTGCAAATATAATAGAAAAAACCGGTTATAAACTGGATAAAATTGAAATTAATGACGTAGAAAAAGATACCTACTATGCAACTCTGTTCCTTTCAAAAGGAGATGAAACTCTTGAAATTGATGCAAGACCTTCTGATGCAATCGCAGTTGCAATGAGAGCGGAAGCTCCGATTTTTGTAACCGCAAATGTTCTTATGAACGGCTCTGTTTCAACAGACTCTGCTAAAGACGAGGAAGAAGCTCAAGAGTTCAAAGATTTTATACAAAACATAAAACCTTCTGATTTTGAAAAACTAATGAAAGGCAAACACGAAGAAACTGACCAATAACGGTTTAAAGTTTGCAGCCCGTAAACTGCAAACTTTTTAAAACTTCGTTATTTTAAAAATAATTTCTTAAATCTTTTCATCGCTTCAAGAGTATTTTCTCTCGAGCCAAATGAGGTTATTCTAAAATATCCTTCTCCATTCACACCAAAACCGGCACCAGGAGTTCCAACCACTTGAGCATTTTCAAGAAGATAATCAAAGAATTCCCAAGATTTCATATTGTTTGGACATCTCAACCAGATATAAGGTGAATGTTTACCGCCAGTATAGTAAATGCCGCATTCGTCAAGAGTTTCTGAAATAATTTTTGCGTTTTCTTTGTAATAATCAATATTTTCTTTAATTTCTTTCTGACCTTCCTCAGAAAAAACAGCCTCAGCACCTCTTTGTACAATATACGGAACTCCGTTAAATTTTGTTGTTTGACGTCTGACCCACATTTTATTCAATGCACCAAGCGCCTTCGGCACAATTGTGTAACCGCATCTTGTTCCAGTGAATCCTGCTGTTTTTGAAAGAGAACAGAATTCTATCGCACAATCTTTTGCTCCCTCAATTTCATAAATGCTTCTTGGTAATTCTTTGTCAGAAATAAAGCATTCATATGCTGAATCAAAGAGTATTACTGCTTTGTTTTCGTTTGCATAACGAACCCATTCCGTCAACTGCGCCTTGTTATAAACAGCTCCGGTCGGATTGTTCGGTGAGCAGATATAAATTATATCTGCTTTAACATCCTTGTCCGGCATCGGCAAAAAGTCGTTATCGCCATTAGCATTAACAAACACAACTTTTCTTCCGGCCATGATATTTGTATCCACATAAACAGGATAAACAGGATCCGGCACTAAAACCACATTGTCATTGCTAAACAAGTCTAAAATATTGCCTAAATCACTCTTTGCACCATCAGAAATAAAAATTTCATCCAATTCTAATCCAACGTTGCGTTCAGAATAATATTTTTTTACAGCTTCTCTTAAGAAGTCGTACCCTTGCTCCGGTCCGTAACCTCTGAAAGTTTCCTGAACACCCATTTCATCAACAGCTCTGTGCATAGCTTCAACAACAGCCTTACACAAAGGTCGTGTAACATCACCAATACCTAATCGGATTACCTTTTTATCCGGATTTTTTTCGCTGAATTCCTTAACTTTCTTAGCTACAGTTGAAAATAAATAGCTCTGTTCTAAATTTTGATAGTTATTATTGATGTTCATTTAACCCTCCTTACTAAAAAAGGAGATTCTACGAATCTCCTTTAAAATTGCCCTTGGCCAGACTTGAACTGGCACCGAGGGTGAACCCCGATTGGATTTTAAGTCCAACGCGTCTACCGATTCCGCCACAAGGGCATGTAGCTTTTATTATTAAATTTTGAGTTTTGGAAAGCGGACTCGCTAGACGCGCGTCTACTCTCCCCTCCATTTCGAACGATACTTAATCGTTCTCACGGAGTCCTTGCCACAAGGGCATGCGGATATTTAATTGTCAACTGCTGTTTTGCAGCTACTTCTCCGAGTATCAGCTCTTCAACCGCTCAGGTTGCTTTGCTAACCCTTACTCATATTATTATAAACAGCTGTGTAAGTCAAATATAAAATGCACAACATTAAAGGTCAGGTAATACCTGACCTTTAATGCTAGAACTATTTACCGGTGGAAGTCCAAGCATCCATCATTTGTATGCTTTCTTTGACTGTAATTGTATCACCTTTTTCACTTTTTTCAGATGTAAACAAATCAAATAATTTATTAAAAAGTTGAGAACATCGTTCATGGCGTTGAGCAATTTGTGTTAAATTTAATATTTCACAGGCTACGTTGTATACCACGGTTTTTTTTATTGATAAAAAATCTTCATTTTTAGGTATATTTGATTCGACTTCAGCATAAAATCCCGCAATATCAGTTATATCTTTGGTACCATTTTCAGTGTATTTTTTAACAGCACTATAAAGTGAAGCGGTTGCTTCGTCTAATACACCCACCTTAACAATATTTCCATTTAAGTTTGTATATTGAATATAATCAATATTCTTCACAGTTGCAGTTTCTTCTGTAGTGGGATTTACAGTAAGATTTTCTACTTCGTTTATATTTTTGTTTTGATTATTAATACATGAAGCAAGAGTCAAACTAGATACCGCAAATGGAAGAGCGAGTTTTTTTACTATTTGCATTAGATATTCTCCTTTCAAGGAAAATAAAACCTGTAAATATTTTTTTTGCTAGTATTTTATTGAAATCTTAATATTGCTTAATGCACAAGGCAATAATTGGTTTAAATAGGACTTTATATAAATATGGTGTAAAAGGTTTAAGGTTAATTTAATGTCAGATTATTTGTTTACTAATTATAATCCATTCAACATTTATCAAGGTTATGGTTATGGAAATCAGACGTTCAAGGGGGCGACAGTATCAACGGTATCAAATCTGCGCTACAATAATCTCCATAAAATGACACAACAACCTGATACAGTAACATTTAGTGCAGGTAATCAGGTACAAGGTAGTGCAAAGAAAAGAAAAGAAGTTTGTCTACTGCTGCGAAGTGGGGAATTACTTTAACCGGAGTTACAACAGCAGTTTTAGGTACTGTATTAGCTGTAAAAAGCTATCGTACACATCAAACGACTAAAGCCTTAAATGCTATTGAACAAAAGTTTTTGAAATTGCAAGATAATGTACCGGAGGTACAAAAGACCTTTAAAGATGTATTTTTGCGAAATGATATAACAGAAAAAGAGACACTCGAAATGCTTAATCGTTATAAGGAGATTGAGAAGCTGGGTATTACCGGAACTAAGGAAGAATACCCTAAAGCATTATTCAATGAAGCTAACAAAAATTATGGAATAAAACTAGTTGAGCTTATAATAGAAAACTTTGAAAAGAAAACCGTAGGAGGAAGTGCGAATCATTTAGATAATTGTATTAAAATAAATCCAAACACTAAAAAAGAAACATTAGTTGATGTTGTTCACCATGAATTAAGGCATGTAAAACAGAGCACGTTAGTTTATAATTATTCTCCGGAAACTTATAGACAGCACTGTGTATCTGTTAGTATATTTGACTTTGATCAAAACTTAAAAAGAAGTGTAGATAAGTATGTCGATGAATTGATAGGTAGCAGACTTGTTGGACCAGTCGTGCAACAAAAAGTTGCAGAAAAATTTAAAGTTGAAATTGATGCTTTGTTACGTAAAAAAATTGGAATTCCAAGTGTTGATAAAGTTCCCAAAGTGCAAATACCACTAGTAGAGAAATTGGTTGAATAATATAAGAATGTGGATAATGTATCTTATATGACTAATCATGAATACTATAAAGACATATTTTTTGAAAAGGATGCTCGTTTTGCAGGTGAAAACATGGTTAAGTTATTAGGAAAACTTACTTACATAAAGAGTTAAGCAGTTTATGTTGTAATTAAAATAACAAAAAAGAGTGATTCTTCATCACTCTTTTTTACATTCGGTTTTTAAGATATTCTATGCTTCTGTGCCGTCTTTTTTGTTGCCGAGCATATCCTGAAGTTTTGACATGATTTCTTCGCTCTTTTCTTGAACGTCTGAAACTATGTCGTCAGCTCTTTTTTGAATATCTTTAACTGTTTCGTCAGTTCTTTTTGCCATATCAGAAGCCATATCACCAAGCATTTCTCTTGTTTCTGCACCTGATTTTGGCGCTAATAAAATACCTGCTACTGCTCCCAAGGCTGCACCAACTGCAAAACCTGCTAAAAATCTAGTTACTGACATAATATTTTCTCCTTCTTTCGTAGTTTAACTTTTGTGATTATTTTTTTTATCGGTTAGTTGAGCTAATAAGAATATTTACTTTTTGCTAAACATTTTAAAAGCTGTGCACAAACCGCCAAAGAAACCTTTTGCAGCCTTGCCGGTTGCCATTGAAAGTTGTCCGATAAGTTTCAACGGTGTTTTTGAAATAAAACCTTTGACCTTATTAACCGCATTATCCGCTTTAATAATAATACCGCTCACAATTTCAACAGATTTGTTGATGTTTTTCAATGTCGGTTCTAATTCGGTTTTAATTATCGTAGCCGTTTCATCCACATTTCTTGTAAGCTTTGAAATATCATACAAAACCTTAACAAGCATTGCACCGACTAAAATAACTATCACACCTGTTGAGTATGACAAAAAAGTTAAACCTTGATATAACTGTGCTGTTTCCATTAATCACCTTTCTTCAATGAAATTCGTCGCTCTTTAGTTAAAATCGTAATCGTTAATTTCTTCCAATTCTTTTGCTTTTCTCATTTTGGAAGATTTAAGCATATTACCGAATTTCTTATATTGTTTTTCTAACTTGTATTTCAACAAATCAATTGACTCCAATGCGTGTTTTTTTGCTTCACTTATCGCCGGAGAATGTTTTTCTGCCAAGTCACAAACAGTTTCTTTGACTTTTTCTCTCATTTCTGAACCGGGACAAGGTGCATAAAGAACACCGGCTACGATTCCGCCTACAACACCGGCAAGAAGCCCGAGTCCGAAGCCTATTGAAGATTTCTCTTTTCCCATAATATACCTCTTTTCTGATTTCAATGCGTATTATACCACAAGTTGAAGCAGTGATAAACCCCTGCTCAAGGTTTTAGCCACTTTCGATTTGCGAAATTTCTTTATGAATTTTATATTTAATTTCCACAAAAGTATTCCGCTTAGCAGCTTCACAAATTGAGCTGTCCAAAGATTATCATTGTGTTCTTTCACCTTTTCAACAAAGCGAATACTTAATTCACGAACCTGAGATGAAATATTTTTAACCAATTTGCAGACTTCTTTCAATTCCGGCTTCAGTAACTCAAGCGTTGAATCAGCTTCCAAAACTTTTTTATCCAGCCTTAAAAGAGCCATCATAACAGCCAAAGTTATTATTAATTCGGCTATAAAAACTATTGTTATTAAGAATGTAAAAATCATACGTTTCCTGACTCTGTTTGTATTATGATTAAATTATATTTTATTGTTCCTAAAAATAAAATACGCTTGGAGGATTATTTCTTGGGAAAATTAAGGTTTTATTTATCACTTATCACAGCTAAACTTGCTTACACAACGCTCAGAGTGACCAGATTATCTTCAGGGACATCGTTTGTCGGCATGCTTGCATTGAAAATTTGTCCAAACTTCTTAACCTATGCGAACAAATATATAACAATCAGCAAGCTCAACGTTACCGGCACGAACGGCAAAACCACGACATCTGGTTTAATTTCTCATTTGATAAAAAGCGACAAACACAGCGTTGTAAACAACGCAATGGGTGCGAATATGCTCACAGGTGTTGTTAACGCACTTTCACTCGCTATCACTCCTTTTAAAAAATTTGATTATTCCGTCATTGAATCTGACGAAGCTTATTTGGAAAAAATATACAACAACTTTGATGCAAACTACCTCGTTGTCACAAACCTGTTCCGTGACCAATTAGACAGGTATGGGGAACTTGCAACCACAAAAAAACTTATTCAGAACGGAATCGACAAGAAACCGGACTTACAATTAATACTTAACGCAGATGACCCACTTGTTGCAACTTTTACATCAAAGAATAAACAACCTATTTTTTACGGAATAGAAGAGGTAGAAGGACTTGAAGAACATGCTTCTAGCACAGAAGAAGCCTTCAATTGTCCGACTTGCGGAGCTGCTTTAAAATATTCTAAAAAATTCTTCGCTCAACAAGGGCATTATTACTGTGATTGCGGCTACAAGAGAGTTAAGCCTAAGTACAGTGCAAAAGTTACCATTCACAAAACACACACCATTATTAATCTTAACGGAGAAGAATATACAGTACCATTAGTGGGATTATTTAATGCCTACAATGCACTTGCTGCTATCGCTCTATGCAAAGAACTCGGAATAAACAATATTCAAGAGAACCTCAAAACATTTAGAGTTGCTTTTGGCAGAAGCGAAGTAAAAGATTTGTATAAGCATAAAACATTGATTCAATTAATCAAAAACCCGATTGGTGCAAACGAAGTTCTGAAAACTGTTGATTTGGATTCCAATATTCTTATTATCATAAACGATAATTATGCCGACGGAAGAGATGTTTCTTGGCTCTGGGATGCAGAATTCGAATGGCTGAAAGATGCAAAAAAAGAAATTGTTGTGTCCGGAATTCGTGCTTACGACATGGCCTTAAGACTAAAGTATGCAGGAATTGAAGGAATAAAAATAATTCCGGATATAAAAAAAGCTGTTGATTATACCGGAAAGATTGCAGATAATAATATTACAATACTTCCGACTTACACAGCGTTACTGAAAATTAATAAAATTAAGGAGCTAAAAAAATGTTATTAGGTGTAAATATAGATCACGTTGCGACATTAAGAAACGCAAGAGGCGGATTTGAGCCAGATGTTATCACTGCAGCGAGAATTTGCCAACAATGCAAGGTTGAATCAATAACCACGCACTTGAGAGAAGACAGACGTCACATAAAAGACAAGGACGTTGAGGCTATAAGAAGTCTTCCGAGAGTTCGTCTAAACTTGGAGATGGCAATGACAGATGAAATGCAGGAGATTGCATTAAGACTTCGTCCGCATGCAGTTTGTATCGTGCCGGAAAAACGTCAAGAACTCACCACCGAAGGAGGCTTGGATGTTGAAGGTCAACTTTCAAGAGCAATTGAGTTCACAAAACCGTTACTCGAAAAAAATATTGAAGTGAGTTTCTTTATTGACCCTGATGTTCACCAGATTTCAGCGGTTTCAAAAACCGGAGCTCCATTTATCGAACTGCATACAGGAAGGTATTCAGAAGCTTTTGGCGGAGCAGAAGAAGAAAAGGTGTTTCAAGACCTAAAAGGAGCAGCAATTTTCGCTCAAAATTTTGGATTAAAAGTAAATGCCGGACACGGTTTGAACTATCAGAACGTTCACAGAATGCATGAAATACCGAATCTTGTTGAACTTAATATCGGGCACTCCATAATTGCTCGTTCTATTTTTGTAGGTTTGGAACAGGCTATCAAAGAAATGAAGGCATTAGTCGAATAAGAAGGATTATTGTAAATGAAAAATAAAGAAGAAGTCATAAAAGAGATGCAACTCGTTGTTGAGCAAATGAGGCTGGATGATATTGAAGAAAATCCGGATTGTCAGCACGAATTTTTCACTTGCGATGCTTGCGGCGACACAAAAACGTTAGCTGGTTCTGTTCAATACGGAAGCTACCGATTGTGTAACGATTGCGTTTTGTATGCAGAAGTAGGTTTTGAGCTTGGACAGATTACTGATATAAAACAACTTATTGATGCAATGGAAGACAAAAGACTTGAGGCAGATTGCGAATTTATAAAAAATGAGCAAAACAGATTACAGAACTAAGATATATACAAACACAAGTCTTTGGTATAAAATTTATACGAACCAGAACATAAAGAGGTGATACATTATGTGGGAATATTCAGAAAAGGTATTGGATCACTACAGAAATCCAAGAAACGTCGGAAAAATAGATAACGCAGATATAGTAGGAGAAGCCGGTTCACTAGCTTGCGGAGATTCTCTTAAACTTTATATAAAATTGGACGGCAATGTCATTACAGATGCCAAATTTCAAACATTTGGCTGTGGCTCTGCCGTAGCTTCTTCAAGTATTTTGACAGAAATGATTATCGGAAAAACTTTGGATGAAGTCAAAAAGATTACAAATAAAGATATCGCAGACCAACTTGGCGGACTTCCGCAACAAAAGATGCACTGTTCAGTAATGGGCAGAGAAGCATTGGAAGACGCTCTCAAAAAGTATTACGGTGAAGATTCCGAAGAATGGCAAGAAATTGAACTTGGCAATGATTCTCATTCTGCTGGCGATAAAGTCGTTTGTACTTGCTTCAACGTTACAGAAAACCAAATTCTTGAGGCTATTAAAGTTAACGGGCTTAAAACCGTTGAAGAAGTCACCAATTACACAAAAGCCGGTGGTGCTTGCGGAAGATGTAGAGGCGAAATAAAAGCAATTATTGAAGATTATTGGAAAAAGCAAAATACAGAGCTTACACCGACCCAAAAGATTCTAAAAATCAGCAAGGTTATTGAACAACAGATTTCTCCTCAACTTCAAAAAGACGGCGGAGATATTGAGTTGATTGATATTGACGGCAACAAAGTTATCGTTAAACTTACCGGTGTTTGTAGCGCTTGCAAAAATGCAACAATGACAATTAAGAATTTCGTTGAATCAGTTTTGAAAGAAAAAGTTGATTCTTCAATAGAGGTTGAACAACAATGATTTACCTAGATAATAATGCAACGACAAAAGTCGACGAACGTGTTCTTGAAGAAATGCTGCCTTATTTAAAGGAAGAATACGCAAACCCTTCAAGCATGTACACATTTGCAACTAAACCCGCAAATGCGATAAAAGAAGCTCGAGGAAAAATTAAAGATTTTCTTGGCGCTAACAACGAAAAGGAAATTTTCTTTACATCCTGCGGTTCAGAATCCGCAAATATGGCAATCAAAGGGGCTTTAAACTGTGCGAAAGAAAAGAAACATATAATCACGACAAAGGTTGAACATCCTTGTGTTTTGAACACTTACAAAGAATTTGAAAAACAAGGATATGAAGTGGACTATATATCAGTGGATTCACATGGGGTGCTGAATCTTGATGAACTGAAAGAAAAAATCAGAAAAGACACAGCTTTGGTATCTGTAATGTGGGCTAACAATGAAACAGGCGTTGTCAATCCGGTTGCTGAAATTGCAGATATTATAAAAACAACTTCTCCTGAAACCTTGTTCTACGTAGATGCAGTACAAGGTGCAGGTAAAGTTCCGATAAACGTTAAAGACACCCAAATCGATATGCTTGGAGTTTCCGGACATAAGTTCCACGCTCCAAAGGGTGTTGGAGCTTTATATGTAAAGCCTTCTGTTAGACTTACTCCTCTTATCACCGGCGGACACCAAGAAAGAGGTTTAAGAGCCGGCACAGAAAATGTTCCGTACATTGTAGGGCTTGGCAAAGCTGCTGAATTAGCAATGAATTCGCTTGATTATGAAGGAAAAGAAGTCAAGAGATTGAGAGATAAGCTTGAGGAAGGAATTCTTAAAAACGTATTCAACGCAAGATTGAACTCTCCGCTGAAAGACAGAGTTCCAAACACTACAAATATAGGTTTTGAGTACGTTGAAGGAGAATTGATACTTCTTCACCTCAGCGATATCGGAGTCTGCGCAAGCTCAGGCAGCGCATGCACATCAGGTTCTCTGGAACCAAGCCATGTTTTGAGAGCGATGGGAATTCCGTTTACAGCTTTACACGGTTCTATAAGATTTTCTCTCTCCAGATTTACGACAGAAGAAGAGATTGATTATGTTATAAAACACCTGCCGCCAATTATGGATAAATTGACTGCAATTTCACCTTTTCAAGATGAATTAACTACACTTAAGAAAATGAAAGGTCTTATCTAGATGATTGAACAAATGTTTGCAGAAATCGGGAAATTTTTTCTGAATCACTCCAAATTTTTAATCGGGGTCGCTATAAACATTGTTATTATATATGTGTTCTGCAAACTCGCAGATGCTTTTAATTCAAAATTAGAAAGCCGTTTGCGCAAAAAGAGTCCGGATTCTCCGCTTGTTAACCTTATGCCGGTTCTGACAAGAATCGCAAAGGCTGTAGTTATATTTATGCTACTGGCAGGTTTCTTACAAAGCTTCGGATACAATGTAACCTCACTTATTGCCGGATTCGGAATTACAGGTTTAGCGGTAGGTTTCGCTGCCAAAGAAGCTATTGGAAACATTTTTGGTTCTTTCGGACTTCTTGCGGACAAAGTTTATAAAGTCGGAGAATACATCTCTTTCAATGGTTATGAAGGAACTGTTGAGGCAGTAAACCTCCGCTCAACAACAATAAGAACTCTTGACGGGTTTAGGGTTAATGTTCCGAACAATGTTTTAGCGAACGAAGAAATCACAAATGTTTCTCAAGCAAATCAAAGACGTATTGATATTTCCGTCGATGTGGAATACGGAACTTCAAACGAAAAATTGGACAGAGCGGTCGAAATTCTTGCTGAAATTGCAAGAGATGATAAGGATATTAAAGACGGGGAGTTTGCATTCTTTGAAAACATGGCTCCATCTTCTATTGTTGTAAGATTAGTTTCCTACACGACAGAAATTTCTTGGGCCGGAGTTACTCAAGTAAAAAGCAGAATTATCAGAGAAATTATAAGAAGATTCCGTGAAGAAGGCATTGAGTTTGCATTCCCTTCTACAAGTGTTTATATGGCAAAAAATGAAGATTAGAATCATAGCTCTTGGTAAAATTAAAGAAAAATTCTTAAAAGACGGTATAGATGAATTCTTAAAAAGACTAACACCTTATGCCTCTGTAGAAATTATTGAGCTTAACCCCGTCGAAATAAAGGACGGCTTAATCGAAAAAGCTCTCAAGGAAGAAAGTGAGAAAATTCTGTCACATATAAAGCAGGATTCTTACGTAATAACTCTTGAAATCAACGGAAAGCAACTGTCTTCAGAAGAATTTGCATCAAAAATCAACGATATTACAATCTCCGGAGTTGGAGATTTGGTGTTCGTAATCGGCTCTTCCTGCGGGTTAGCTCCTGAAGTTTCTGCAAGGTCTAATTTCAAGCTAAGCTTCTCGAAAATGACATTCTTACACCAGTTCGCAAGACTAATTCTTGTGGAACAAATCTATCGAGCGTTCAAAATTCTAAAAAACGAAACTTATCACAAGTAGCTATTAAACCCTGCCGTACATATC